>DASRQK010000087.1:0-9313 GCA_035645875.1 Sphingobacteriaceae bacterium
ATAGCATGGTGAGATGGTTCGCTAAAGAGAGTGAAGTATGGTACGAGTTGCATCAACAGGTTTTTAGAGATACCTTTCTACGAAAAAATCCGATTATTCTATACAATAATAGCCCCGAATTCCAACAAACCACAACCATTCAGGGAGAGATCGGTGTAGGAACGGGTGGTGTGACCGAAGCATTTAAGACAAGGGTAGTTATGCCCATTGCGCAGATTAATCACCAGACAAGACATGTATTGGGGCACGAATTGGTTCATGCTTTTCAGTATAGAATTTTGATTGAAGGCGGCGATTCCACCCGGCTAGAAAATATTGGCAATATTCCGCTGTGGATGGTCGAGGGGATGGCTGAATATTTTTCCATCGGTAAAAAGGATGCTTTTACCGCCATGTGGATGCGGGATGCGTATTTAAACAATGATTTGCCTACTCTGAGGGCCATGACTGAGAACATGAGTCGGTATTTCCCTTATCGTTTTGGTCAGGCTTTTTGGTCCTATATTGGTTCAACCTACGGGGACACCGTGATCATGCCCTTATTTATGAATACTGCGATGCATGGCTACGAAATGGCCGTGCGCAGGGTATTTGGTTATGATGCCGAGACGCTTTCCAATCTTTGGCGCAATAGCATGATTCAGACCTACCGAAATATTCCCATTGATACGGCTAAAGCACCAGTCGGCAGACAGATCATTAATTCAGCCAATGGTGGAAGAATGAACGTATCTCCAGCCCTCTCACCTGATGGAGAATATGTAGCATTTCTCTCAGAGAAGGACCTATTTAGTATTGATTTATTTCTGGCTGAAGCGAAAACAGGGAGAGTCATCCGAAAACTGGGAAGTCGATTGACCAATTCTGATATTGATGAGTTTAGTTTCTTAGAATCAGCTGGCGCATTTTCGCCCGATAGTCGAAAGTTTGCCTTTAGTGTGTTCAGTAAGGGGAAAAGTAAGTTGATGATTGTCGATGTGATTAGCGGAAGAACCATTTCTGTCGAGGAGATGGGCGATATCGTCGAATTTACCAATATTACGTGGGGACCCCATGGCAATCAGGTGGCCTTCTCCGGCTTGAAAAACGGGCATAGTGATATTTATTTATATGATCTGGATGAACATGAATTGACCCAATTAACGGATGATTTCTATTCGGATTACCAGCCTAATTTTTCGCGAGACGGCCAATACATTGTTTTTAGCACAGATCGGGTCGCCTTACAAAGTGATTCACGGGGCGTAGAGATCCCCATGAATATGGCCATTATGGATTTGCAAACACGTGAGCTGGTGAATATACCTGTTTTCGAAGGTGCTAACAACCTCAATCCTCAGTTCTCATCCGACGGTAGTCAAATTTACTTTCTATCCAATAGTGATGGTTTCCGGAACATGTATCGCTATGAACTGGAAACCGGCAGAGTGGAACGGCTGACCGAATACTTTACGGGCATCAGTGGGATCACCGAATACTCTCCCGCTTTAAGCCTGTCTGCCCATGACGATGTGGTGTATTCCTATTATCGATCTAATGCCTATACCATTTATCATGCGCATGCAACTGATTTTGAGCCGGTAGAAGTCGATCCGCATGCGGTCAATTTTGAAGCGGCCATGCTACCGCCTGCTGTTAGTCGAGGAGTAGACGTGGTCAATGCTAATCTTCGCAATTTTAACCTGTTTCAGCGAATAGATGACGCTCAAATTGCGTCTGCGCCTTATAGGCCCAATTTTAAATTGGATTATTTGGCCAATAGTGGAATGGGGGTGAGTGTGGGAAGCCGTTATGGCGCCGGGATATCCAGTGGTATTCAAGGGATGTTCTCCGATATTTTGGGACATAATCAGATTTTTGCAGCTTTAAATATCAATGGGGAGATTTATGATTTTGGTGGACAGGTAGCGTATATCAATCAGGCCAGCAGGATTAATTGGGGAGGAGCAATTTCTCATATTCCTTACATGTCCGGGTTCTCTACTTACGGTTACAGAGATATCGGTTATGGAGTTCCCACCACCACGTACGAAACGTACATTGTTCGGTCCTTTCAGCAGCAAGCGGAAGCCTTCGGTTCCTATCCCTTTTCTCGACAGCACCGCTTTGAGGTGGGGGGTGCCGTAGCTCGTTACAGCTATCGGGTAGATCGGCATGTATACGATTTGAGTACGGGTTATGGGGATTATATCGGAAGAGAAAAAGTCAGCAATGAGGAAGCATCCCAATTGGGATTTGGAAATCTAAATGCGTTTACCATCCAACAGATAAACACCGCATTTGTAGGTGATAATTCGGTTTTTGGAGTAGCCGCTCCCCTTCAAGGATTTCGTTATCGAGTAGGCGCAGAACAGTATTTCGGAGATTATAATTTCACTGCATACAACATAGATTTACGGAAGTACAATCGCTACAGTCCGATTACAGTAGCAGCCCGTGCCTATGGATATATTCGTTCTGGGGAGGATGAAAATGCCTTGTACCCCTTATTTTTAGGATATCCCTACCTGATAAGAGGATACGAGAGCGCGGGCTTACGAAATGCTTCCGGTGGTTTTAATATTCAAAAGATGATGGGCTCCCGGGTAGCGGTGTTCAATTTTGAGGTCCGTCTTCCATTTACGGGTCCGGAACGACTGGCGGTCATTCGATCGGGAATGCTATTTACAGACTTGAATTTCTTCTTTGATGCAGGTCTGGCCTGGAGTGGGGGCACCGAAGTGCGTTTTAAAGGTAGCATCGATCAGATTGGTACGAGACCTGACGAAAATGGCAGACCCATTCCCATCTATGAAGATATCCATATACCGGTTTACAGCGCAGGTGTTTCTTTACGTGTAAATCTTTTTGGAGCAATGATCTTAGAACCGTATTACGCCATTCCTTTCCAGCGTTCTGATGTTCGTTTTGGAACATTTGGGTTAAACTTTGCACCTGGTTGGTGATTTGGCCTGGGGTTTATCGTCTGTTGCGGCTGTGGTTGCGAGGGGCGCAATCGAATGTTTAGCCAATTGGGATTGCTTCTCCTGATCAAACGCTCAACCTGCATGCGCGTGTACGATTCCAGTTCGTTTAATCGTGACTGTGCGGCTTCGTAGGAATGATAACTTTCCTCGTATATGATGCGTTGCGGTGAATTTGCTTCCCTTGCGTTGGTCTGCATGTCGCTTATTTCAGATAAATTTAAATTAAATGTGAGGTGTTTCCGATTGTTGTCGGTGAGAATCAAAACATTATACTTGATCATTGTTTCCATCATTTCCTAAATTATTTGGATTTTTAAATTATTGTTACTAAATTTGTTGGCACAATAATACTAACTTATTTAGTTAAATCAAATTTAATTTGAAGTTTTATGGCCGGTATTGCTAATAATCTTAAATACCTTAGAAAGAAAAAGGGATTGACCCAACAGCAGTTTGCGGATCAAATGGAGATAAAAAGGGCTTCAGTAGGTGCTTATGAAGAGGGGAGAGCGGAACCCCGGTATGATCTTTTGGATAAAATCGCCAGTTTTTATGGATTAACCATGGATGAATTAGTAAAAGAGACCATGGATGATCGTTGGAAACCGAATTCTAAAGCCAGCGGATCTAATGTTCGTGTGTTGAGTGTAACGGTCGATCAGCAGGATCGAGAAAACATCGAGCTCGTACCTGTAAAAGCCAGTGCGGGATATATGAATGGATATGGTGATCCTGAGTACGTGGCCGAATTGCCCAAATTCAGTCTGCCGTTTTTGAAACAAGGTTCTTATCGCGCGTTTGAGATTCAAGGAGACTCCATGTTACCCTTGCCATCTGGAAGTATCGTGATTGGAGAATACGTGGAGGATTGGAATGCTGTAAAGGTGGGACAAACCTATATTGTCATTTCTAAAGATGAAGGCGTGGTTTATAAGCGTATCGGCCAAAAGTTTAAGGAGGATAAAGGCTTACTGTTGGTGTCGGACAATAAGGTATATGACCCGTATTGGGTAGCTGCAGCGGAGGTGTTGGAAGTGTGGAAAGCGAAGGCATACATCAGCACAGAATTGCCGGAGCCTGGGCCTGAACCGACTATGGAATCACTGACCTCCATGATTGCGCAAATGCAGAAGCAAATTAATCATGTGGTGGATCGAAAATAAGTCCCATTAGGAGCGCTTGAAAGAAGTGTTGGATCCTGTAATTTTATTTGAAAAATTAAATAAAATTCGTATGTTTGCACCATTCAAGAGAAGAGGGGACAGGTTATGTCCCCTTTTTTAATTTTTGAAAATAATACGCAGCGGGGATTAGAATAATCACAATGGTTGAACATCGAGTCGCAGAGTTAGTTAAAGAAAAGATTGCCGATCGAGCAGATCTTTTTTTGGTGGACGTTACCTTCCATCAAAATGGCCTTCTGTCGGTCTTCGTCGACGGGGATGAAGGGGTGAGCATAGAAGATTGTGCCATGATCAGCCGTCATGTTGGTTTCCATTTGGAAGAAGAAAATGTCATTGATCGAGCTTATCGATTGGAAGTGTCTTCACCCGGTGTTGATTGGCCCTTGACTGAACGTAGGCAGTACGTGAAAAATATGGGGCGCAGTTTACAGGTGCAGATGCAGGATGAAGACGGCGCAGAAATTGTGAAGGAAGGTGAGTTGTTGGAAGTTTTGGATGATTCCATTCGAATCGCTGCAGAGATTAAAAATAAGAATTTACCAAAAGGTAGAAAGCCTAAAACAGAAGAACTGGTGATCCCTTTTGAAAGAATACGTACAACTAAGGTGTTAATTTCGTTTAAATAATAATGAGTAGTAATATCAATTTGATAGACTCTTTCCAGGAATTTAAAGAGTTTAAAAACATCGACCGCCCGACCGTTATCAGTGTTTTGGAAGAAGTATTTCGGAGCATGATTAAACGGAAGTACGGGACGGATGAGAATGTGGATATCATCGTCAACCCGGACAATGGCGACTTGGAGATTTGGCGTACGCGTGTGGTGATGGAGGATGGCTTTTCTGAGGATGACGAGTTAGAAATCGAATTGTCAGAAGCCCAGGCTTTAGATCCGGATTTGGAAGTGGGTGATGACTATATTGAGCAAATCTTTTTAGAAAGTTTTGGTCGGAGAGCAATCTTAGCCGCCAGACAAACCTTGGTCTCTAAAGTTCTAGAATTGGAGAAAGACGAGATTTTCAAGAAATATAAAGATCGTGAAGGTGAGTTGGTAACCGGTGAGGTATATCAAATCTGGAAGAAGGAAACATTGGTTTTGGATGATGAAGGGAATGAATTGATCCTTCCTAAAACCGAACAGATTCCTGCCGATTACTTCAAAAAAGGTGATACCATTCGAGCGGTGGTGCATGAGGTGGAGATGTTAAATAGCAATCCACGAATTATCATATCTCGGACAGCACCTGCATTCTTGCAACGATTGTTTGAATTGGAAGTGCCTGAAATTTTTGATGGATTAATAACCATTAAAAAGATTGTTAGGGAGCCAGGAGAGCGTGCAAAAGTTGCTGTAGAATCGTATGATGATCGGATTGATCCGGTGGGTGCCTGTGTGGGAATGAAAGGATCGAGAATTCATGGTATCGTTCGTGAGTTACGGAATGAAAACATTGATGTAATCAATTACACCACAAACAATGTTTTGTATATCCAGCGGGCATTGAGCCCAGCTAAAATCAGTTCAATCAAACTTGACGATGAACAGATGACTGCGGCGGTGTACTTGAAATCCGATCAAGTCTCTCTGGCCATTGGTCGAGGGGGGCATAACATCAAGTTAGCCGGTAAATTGACGGGTTATGAGATCGATGTTTATCGTGAAACGAATGAGATTGAGGAAGATGTAGATATTGAAGAGTTTGCGGATGAGATCGAGAGCTGGATTATTGATGAGCTCAAACGTGTGGGTTTAGACACGGCGAAATCCGTGTTGGCACTTTCCTTGGAAGAATTGGTGAGACGTACAGATTTGGAAGAAGATACGATTAGTGAAATTATCCAAGTGCTGGAAGCCGAATTTGAATAAAAAAGCCTACTTTTGTGGGAAAACGAATAAATATTTTTTTAGGAGTAGATTTAATAGATGTCAGAAGGAAAAAGCATAACACTGCTCAAGGCAGCTAAAGAACTGAATATCGGTATTGCCACTGCTGTGGAATTTTTGAACCGTATGGGTCATGAAGTGGAGGCGCGTCCCGCCACTAAGCTAAGCAGTGAGTTATACCAAGTTCTGTTGAGGGAATTTCAGGGTGATAAGATCATTAAAGAGGAGGCTAATCAGATTAACATTGGCCGAATTCGTCGTGATGATGCGCCTGCAGAGACTTCTTCTGCTCCTAAGAATCCAGTTGATCAGGAGGATGAAATACTGATCAAAAGTGCGACTGTTGGATCGGATGGACCAACGGAATCTGAGCAAAAGAAAAAGGATCCCATCGCTGAAAAGCCTGCTTCAGAGCGGTCTACTACGGGAGGCATGAAGGTCGTCGGCAAAGTGGATCTGGACAAACTGAATAAAGGCAGTAGATCTGCCGAGAAGACACTTAAGAAGGAGGACGCTGATGCTAAGGATGCAGATGCAGCCCCTGAGAAGCGGGAGGAGGCAGCTGAAGTTCCGGTAACCAAGGCAGCCATTGTTCCTCCAGCAGAAAAAGAAACTGAGGTTCCCGCTTCTGGTAGTGATTCAAAAGAAGAGCCGGTGGAGAAAGTCGATAAACCGGCTGTGAAAACCGATGAGCCTCGCATGGATAAAACTGGCGATGATACTGCTGCAGGGAAAAAGAAATCTGATTCTGAGTCGGAAAAGACGCCTAAGGCGCCGGTAAAAGCAGACGAAGTGCCGGAATCCAAAGAAACTACCCCAGCTAAACCAAGTTCAGAAAGCCCAGGAAAGAAAAGAGATTCGGTGATACGTGCCCGAGCTGAACGTCTTCAAGGACCAAATGTGGTCGGTAGAATTGAGCTTCCCAGCAGGCCGATTCGTGGTAAAGATGTGCCGGTGGCTTCATCCTCCGGAACTGGCAATGTTAGTCCTGGCGAAAATAAACGAAAAAGAAAAAGAAAAGATAATACCCAGCGTTCGGTACGTCCGGGTGCTCCAGGTGCTGGTGGGCAGCGAGCGGGAGGCCGTGGAAGACAGGGAACAAGTACTCCAAAAGAAGAGCTCACCGATAAGCAGATTCAGGATCAAATTAAAGCGACTTTAGCACGTTTAAGTGGTGCAGGTAAGTCGGGGAAATTTGCGCAAAGGGCGAAGCTTCGTCGCCAGAAACGTGATGATGTAGCTACATCAGCGGAAGAGGCAGCAATGGAACAGGAAATGATGTCGAAAGTCTTGCAAGTAACTGAATTTGTTACTGCAAATGATTTAGCGAATTTGATGGATGTTCCTGTTACGCAAATTATCTCTACCTGTATGAGTTTGGGTCTCTTTGTGTCCATTAATCAACGTTTGGATGCAGAGACCATCGCCTTGCTGGCGGATGAATTTGGATTCGAGATCGAATTTATTAAACCTGAAGAAGACTCTGCAACCATCTTGGAAGAAGCAGATAATCCCGATCGTATGATACCGAGATCTCCGATAGTGACGGTGATGGGACACGTGGATCACGGTAAAACTTCATTGCTGGATTATGTGCGTAAGGCTAATGTGATTGCAGGTGAGGCCGGAGGAATTACCCAGCATATCGGTGCATACGAAGTAAGCTTGGATAATGGCAAGAAAATAACGTTCTTAGATACTCCAGGGCACGAGGCTTTTACAGCGATGCGTGCTCGTGGTGCCCAAGTCACAGATATTGCAATTATCGTGATTGCGGCGGATGACAGTGTAATGCCACAGACGAGAGAGGCGATTAATCACGCGCAAGCGGCAGGAGTTCCTATCGTTTTCGCATTCACCAAAATTGACAAACCAACAGCTAATGCAGATAAAGTTCGCGAACAACTTTCTAGCATGAATATTTTAGTCGAAGATTGGGGCGGAAAATACCAGAGTCAAGAAATCTCTGGTAAGACTGGTTTGAATGTAGACTTATTATTAGAAAAAGTTTTATTAGAGGCTGAACTATTGGATCTGAAAGCAGATCCAGGCAAACGTGCTGTGGGGTCTGTTATTGAAGCTTCTTTGGATAAAGGTAAGGGTATCGTAACGACTGTTTTGATTCAATCCGGAACCTTACGTGTTGGAGATCCTATTTTGGCTGGTTCTTACTCGGGTCGGGTTAAAGCAATTAATAATGAACGGGGACAACGTGTACAAGAGGCAGGACCATCAACTCCGGTACAAATTCTGGGGATGGCCGGCGCACCTACAGCAGGTGACAAGTTTTATGTGTTGGAGAATGAGCATGAAGCCCGAACCATGGCCAATAAGCGCTTACAACTACAGCGTGAGCAGGGTATGCGGACTCAAAAGCACATTACCCTGGACGAGATCGGGCGTCGATTAGCCATTGGTAACTTTAAGGAGTTGAATATCATCGTTAAAGGTGATGTGGACGGTTCGATTGAAGCATTATCAGACTCGCTATTGAAGATGTCTACCGAGGAGATTCAAGTGAATGTCATTCATAAATCAGTGGGTCAAATCTCTGAATCAGACGTGTTATTGGCTTCAGCATCTGATGCGATCATCATCGGTTTCCAAGTACGACCATCTATGGGTGCACGTAAACTCGCAGAACAAGAGCAAATTGATATCCGTCTATACTCCATCATTTATGATGCGATCGAAGAGCTTAAATCTGCGATTGAGGGTATGCATGCGCCTAAGTTCGAGGAAAAAATCGTGGCCAACGTCGAAATTCGTGAAACATTTAAGATTTCGAAGGTCGGAACCATTGCGGGTTGTATGGTCTTAGATGGCAAAATTAATCGAAATCACGACATTAGAATTATTCGCGATGGTGTCGTCGTTTACACGGGTAAACTAGCTTCCTTGAAACGATACAAAGATGATGTGAAGGAAGTGTCTGCAGGTTACGAATGCGGTCTAAATATTCTGAATTTTAATGATATTAAAGTTGGCGATATCGTCGAAGCATATGAGCAGGTAGAAGTTAAGCGTAAAGCTTAACCTACCGGTTTTTTTTAGCCTTGAAGATGGCCGAGAAATAGTGTGTCAATAGCCGGTAACCCAAAGGCTCTGCGATTAGTCGAATTTCCTGTTCCCGATTGCGTAATAAAGTTTCATCTTGCTCTGCAGCAATTTCATAATGAATGGCGAGGATGCGTGTGAGGATTTGAAGAAAATTTGGTTTTTCTATTCGTTCAAATTCGTGGATATAGCTGATGTGGATCTCATCCTGTAAGGATGGA
>DASRQK010000088.1:0-2983 GCA_035645875.1 Sphingobacteriaceae bacterium
ATAATAGATGTCAGTTCCACCGAATCCACCCGGCATGTCGGAGACAAAGTATAAGGTGTCTCCGGTCAAGGAGATAAAAGGATCACCTACAGACCATTGGGTAATATTATTGTATTTAAACGGTTGTGGATTTACGCCCCAATCCGCTGCAGATAAAGCGTTTGAAAATATTTCTACGTTGACCGTAGCCATTTTTGGGGATTTCCTTTTTTCACCCCGCGTGAGCTCGCGTGTCACAGAGAAATAAACCTCGTTTTTAGCAGATGATTTACTAATTGGTCCGACATGATGTTGATGATTAAACCAGGTCATTGGACTTCGAGAGGCAGCTCCATTGGCGCTTTGATATAAAGATAAGTATGCATTCCCCGTCCATCCATATGTCTCTTCGCTTCCCGATTGAGCGACTTTCCGATCCGAACTAAATATCAGTAAACCGTCGTGTGTAATGGCTCCAAACTCGCTATACTGGGTGTTTAATGATTGAAGATTTTGAATTTCATGGGCTATTTCGGGGTTTTCCATCCATACCAATGCTGAATCGCAGGATTTATATAAAAGATCCAGTTCATCCAAGGAGATTTTACGATCCGGCCGCTCACCTACCCGTTGGTATTGGGCCTTTGCTTCACGGAATTTAGCATTGTTCCTTAATGTATGCCCGTACTTTAATATGTTCTCAGTGCTAGGGTTATCTAAGTTAGCGAGTTGACGATACCAATGCTCGGCTTCTTTAAAATTACGCATATGGTAATATGATTCAGCCAAACCCTTCATAGCTCTCGCCGTAGGCCTACTTTCATAAGCTTGCTGATAATATTGAATCGCCGAACTATAATTGAATGTTTCAAACGCGCTGTCAGCATTTTTCAAAGTCGCATATTGACCAAAAGCAGTTAGGTGCATCAACACGATTATGAAGGCTGATAAAAGTTGTTTTTTCATGGCAGCTTAATTAGTTCACTCCTTTCTCATCAAAAAAATCGAGGAGTCCGTTCTCGAATCCGCTGTTTGGTGATCAAATAACCGACGGAAATCTCATGTGTACCTCCGAGGTTGTTAACGGTACTACTTAAAGGGTGATCATATGAATATCCTACACGAATATTGCTTTTGGTCTGGAATTCGGCCAGCGCAATGATGGAATTTCGCTTGGAAAGATTGGTGCTCGCTTCAGATCCAGTCAAAAAGCCTGTTCGATAGGTCACACCTAAGGTAAATTGCTCGGCAAATAAAACGGCCGCATTTAAGTCCCAAGTCCAAGCTTGATTGGGCGAATTGCTCGCCGTTTTAAGCAGTGTGGTGGGTTTTAGTAAGACATCACTGGTTACTGGAATAATACCTCCCGCTTGCATGAAATAATGCCTCGAAGGTTGTATGGACGCTTTTTCGTCATTCATTACGATTGAAGACAAGAGGTTTTCTATACCCGCCCCCGCAAAAAATAGTGGGGAATTATAGAAAACTCCGATCCGAACATCGGGCAAAAATATGGATTCCAAGCTGATGGGTTCCGGTTGGCCTGTGATGATGTCGGATTGATTATACGAACCGTGTACAAAACCGGCACCGACACCCAAAGATAAATGCCGAGAATTGGCCTCATCTAAGCGCAGGCGATAGGCATAATTAAAATAGGCCGCTGTTCTTTTCTCCATGCCTACCCGATCATTCACGATATTGAAGCCCAATCCAACCTTGTCAGAATCTAGGGCCATGTCTGCAGCTAATGCCATGGTACGTGGTCCTCCCTCCATATTGGTCCATTGAGATCGGTAGTAACTGTGGAGGTTTAAATCTCCTTTATAGCCTGCATAGGCGGGATTGATATATAATCCGTGAAACATGTATTGACTGTATTGTGCGTTTTGCTGTGCCTTCAGGGCAAAGGAGCAGCTCACCAACATAGCCAGTGTTAATATGATTGAATTTCTCATTACTTTTTCTTTATTACCTGTTCTAGCTTTCATAATTTATCTGGCTCTATTAGTTTCTACCTGTGTTTCGAACAATAGCTACCGGACCTCGATGTACCGTGGTTTCACCACCTTTGGTCAAGGTCAAAATATAGAAGTAGGTGCCATCAGCCAGACTGCCTCCATCCCAATTGTTTTGATAGGGTTTCGCATGGTAAACACGGTTACCCCAGCGATTAATAATCAACAATTCAGCTTGATCATATTGATAAAGTCCCTGGATGACAAAGCGGTCATTTAATCCATCTCCGTTTGGCGTAAACAGATTAGGAATCACCAATTCCGAATCGATGTCCACCGGTGGTGTTTCATCTTCGGCATCCGGATCATCGGTGTCTGGATTTTTACTATCGCCCCAAACTTGGATCTTATTAGTAATGGTTCCTGAAGCACGTTCATCCACTTTGGCACGAATGCTTATCGTAATAAGACCTCCTGCTGGAATATCTGCCGTAGTGGTCACTGTCGCAGTATTTACACTGCCCTGAACGGTAGCCGGACCGGCTGTCACTTCATAACCGAGAATCGTCAAACCAATACCCGGAAGCTCTCTGATGGCCAGATTATGACCTGCCGGAACGGATTCTGGACCTTCATTTCTGATGGTTACGGTGAAGGTAGTTTCCTCACCTGCCCTAACGCGATTCTTATCAGAAGATTTAGAAATCGACAAGGTGTATGGATCGCCTACAGGAATCTCAGGTGTATCGTCTTCGTCATCTGGATCATCCTCTGGCGGAGTATCAGGTCCCCAAACGGAGATCCCATTCGTGATCGTTGAACCGCTCGCGGCACTCACAGTGGTGATCACTCGAATTTGGATTGATTCACCTTCTGCAACATCTTCAGTAGCTGTGACGAGCGCATGCTCACCTTCCCCATCCACCGTTGCATTGGAGCTAATCATCTCATAACTGGTAATACTCACGCCGGTACCTGGACGCTCGAGCACTGTAATCGATTCGCCCGATTGAAGCACCCCTGGACCATTATTAGTAAGGGTTATG
>DASRQK010000089.1:0-2760 GCA_035645875.1 Sphingobacteriaceae bacterium
CGTGGCTTCGACGGCCATTTCCTCACTGCCTTGGAAGAAAAAAGGAAACGCACCGATTTTACACGGAAGAACCAGCATCAGTGCACTTCCACAAATCGTGAATTGGCCCGATGATGGAGGCCCCTTTGTCACCATGCCCCAAGTGTACACCGAAGATGTGGAAAAACCGGGAGTGATGCAATCCAATCTCGGCATGTATCGGATCCAAATGGCAGGGAACGATTATAAACTGGACCAAGAGGTAGGGCTGCATTACCAATTACATCGGGGCATTGGCGTACATCAAACCAAAGCCAATGCGATTGGTGAACCCTTAAAAGTGAGCATATTCGTTGGGGGGCCTCCCTCCCATGGACTTTCTGCTGTGATGCCTCTTCCCGAAGGTTTATCCGAACTGATTTTTGCTGGAGCCCTGGGAAATAGAAGGTTTCGTTACTTTTACGACGATGAGGGTTTCGCGCTATCATCGGATGCAGACTTTGTCATTACCGGCACGGTATATCCAGGCGAGAATAAGCCCGAAGGCCCCTTTGGAGATCATTTGGGTTATTATAGCCTGGTTCACCCGTTCCCGTTGATGAAAGTGCATCGGGTCTACCACCGCCAAGATGCCATTTGGTCCTTCACGGTAGTGGGCCGACCACCACAAGAAGACACCTCGTTTGGAGCATTGATCCATGAAATTACCGGTTCGGCGATTCCCAAACAGATCAATGGCCTTCATGCCGTACATGCCGTGGATGCGGCCGGAGTTCATCCCTTGCTATTTGCCATCGGAAGCGAAAGATACACGCCTTATACCGGGCACGATCGCCCACAAGAGATTCTCACCATTGCCAATCAGGTGCTCGGAAAAAATCAACTGAGTTTGGCGAAATTCTTATTCATCGCAGCCCACGAAGATAAACCGGATTTAAACATTGACGATGAAGTCGAATTTTTCAGTCATATCCTCGAGCGGATTGACCTTGCTCGGGACCTTCATTTCCATACCAATACCACGATCGACACGCTGGATTATTCAGGCGATGGGTTGAACACGGGATCGAAAGTCGTCTTCGCTGCTGCAGGATCGAAAAAAAGAAAATTGGCCCAAGAAGTCCCGGCCGGACTCGACCTTCCCCGTCCCTTCAATCAGGTTAAATTAGCTATACCAGGCGTTTTGGCCGTGGATGGATCCGCATTCACCAGCTATGCAGAAGAAGCAAGAAAGATCGCAGCATTCACGGAAGAAGCCAGGAATCTAAATTTTGAAGGCATTCAAATGATGGTCATCTGTGATGACGCTGGCTTTACAGCTGAAACCATCCAGAATTTCGTATGGATCACCTTTACGCGGAGCAATCCCTCACACGACATCTATGGGATCAATAGTTTCACCGAATACAAGCACTGGGGTTGTCACGGGCCGGTAATTATTGATGCACGTAAAAAGCCTCATCATGCGCCCGAGTTGATAAAAGACCCGAAAATCGAAGCGCGCGTGGATGCATTGGGAGCTCCGGGCGGGCCCTTACATGGTATCATTTAGCCATTTAGACTTTTAACACGGCACTTTCTGATCTGGAAAATTATTTATATATTTGAGTAGTGAAAAAACGCATTGCTATTTTTGCATCCGGCTCGGGTTCAAATGCCCAGAAAATCATGGAACATTTTAAGTACCATGAGCATGCCGAGGTGGTTTTGGTATTGACCAATAATGCCGACGCCTACGTGTTGCAACGTGCGGACAACTTCGAAATCCCCACCCATATTTTTGGTCGCTCTGAATTTTATGAGGGCGATGAAGTGATCCAGCTGCTTAAAAATTTAAAAGTAGATTTAGTGGTGTTGGCGGGCTTCCTGTGGTTGATACCCGACCGTCTCCTGAAAGAATATCCCAATCAGATCATTAATATTCATCCCTCCTTATTACCCCAATATGGAGGAAAAGGCATGTATGGAGATCGGGTGCACCAAGCGATTCTGGAGGCTGGCGAAGAAGAATCAGGCATCAGCATACATTTTGTAAACGAGCAGTTTGATGAGGGCGAAATCATCTACCAAGCCCGATTCCGTATTGAAAAGGGCGACACCCTGGAGATGATCAAATTTAAGGGGCAACAACTCGAGCACCAACATTATCCTAAAGTCATTGAAAATTTACTGAAAAAGATGTAAATATTGCTACCTTTGCAGCTTTAAACTTGATGCAAATATGGCCTTTCCCGTTAAAATTAAAAACGCTTTAGTTTCCGTTTATTATAAAGACAATTTAGCGCCCCTCATTCAACAATTGCATGCATTAGGCGTGACGCTCTATTCCACGGGGGGCACAGAAGCCTTCATACGCGATCTTCAAATTCCGGTAGAACGCGTAGAGGATCTCACAGGCTATCCATCCATCTTAGGCGGACGGGTCAAGACCTTACACCCGAATGTCTTCGGTGGTATTTTGTCCCGTCGTGAATTGGTGGAGGATCAGGCCCAATTGGATCAATACAAGATCCCTGAAATCGACTTGGTGATCGTGGATCTCTATCCCTTCGAGGAAACCGTAGCCTCAGGAGCAAGCGAATCTGAGGTGATCGAAAAAATTGATATCGGCGGCATCTCCCTGATTCGGGCGGCAGCTAAAAACCATAAAGATGTAGTGATTTTATCATCCAAGGATGATTATGGGAAATTGGAACAAATCCTGAGGGAGCATGAAGGGCAGACACATTTAGCACATCGTTTGGATTTTGCCAAACGAGCTTTTCAAGTTTCTTCCCATTA
>DASRQK010000090.1:0-4541 GCA_035645875.1 Sphingobacteriaceae bacterium
TTTTTTAAAATTACTCTGTCGGGCACGCTGGACTTCTATGATGAATTTTTCACCGTCCTTTCCAGTACACACCAAATCAAAAATCGCACCGCCTTCGTCCAATCCATCACCCAGTTCCTCCTGACGTGTGTATTCCAAATCATGGATTACTTTTCTTCCTTGGAAGATGGCATTCAAAAACGATATGAGTAAGTCTTTATTCGGTTCCGAACCGAATAGTTTCTTGAATCCAAAGTCACTGGTTAGATCAATAAATGTTGTCTTTTCCCCTCTGCCCATTGCTCCTCCTTTGTCGTTTATTAATTTATTATTAACACAAAGGTAGTTAAAATTATATATTTGCGCAAATATATTAATATTAAATTAATAATAGGATGGGGACTGGAGAGTAATGATTCCCGCGGTTGGTAATTGGACCATGCAGTCCGTTTCTTTTCTATATATTATCCTTTTTTTGGTCAATTCGGGAAGATATTCGAACTAAGCGAAAGGGAATTGAAAAAATTTATGACTTTATTTTCCCCAACGCCAAATAATGGATACTTCGGAGCTCCATCATTCACATGGATTGATTTCATTAATGTAGAGACACTTAAAAACCGAATCGCTATAGGATGGAAATTGTAAGCTGATTGTTTATCTCTGGAAAATGCGTAACGAGCGATTTCCGGGGCCAGGCTCCATTAAGGGCTAACCAGTCACGAAACTGGTAAATAGGATTATTGTACCGCAGGCGCATATTGACAAAGGACTAGTTCAGCCTGTTTGTATCCTCTATAATCAGGACGCTTTTGAATTTAAGTAGATTCATCAGGTTCAATTTTTAAATAGTAAATAGGTAGAATAAGCTATCAAAATATAAGGAAACATCCCGGGTTTTCTATTTCTTCAACACCACATTATCGATCAACCGGACACCCTCCACCCAGGCGGCGACCAGAATCACCAATTGATCCCGTGGGGTTTCTTCCGTGGCCTCACTGAGGGTGCTTCGTTCGCAGATGGCAAAGTATTCCAGACGCACACCGGGCGCAGCTTCCAATTGTGACAGCGCCAATGCGCGCACCTGATCCAAATCATGACCTGCACTTAGTAGGGTTTCGGAGTGGAACAATACCTGACTCAAGACCAGGGCCTGTTTCCTCCCTGCTGGACTGAGGCGCACATTACGGGAACTCATCGCCAAGCCTTCGGGTTCGCGTACGGTGGGGGCCATGATGAGTTCGATGGGGAGTTCTTTTTGTCGGATCAATTCTTCGATGACCAGGTATTGTTGCAGATCTTTTTGTCCGAAAACACTGTAATCGGGTTTTACGGCTTCAAATAATTTATAAACAATTTGCGTGACTCCCTGATAATGTCCAGGTCGTTTAGCGCCTTCCCATACTTCATCCAAAGCGCCCAAATTAATGGCCCAGGCTGCCTCATCCTCTGGATACATTTCGGCTACTTCGGGCAGAAACAGCAGGTCACACCCGGCTTCTTCTAATAAGCCGATGTCTTTTTCTAATGGACGAGGATATTTCTTAAGGTCTTCAGGATCATTGAACTGTGTAGGATTTACGAAGATGCTACAGACGGTTTTTCCGCCCGTTTTCTGCCCGATATGGATCAGGCTTAGGTGTCCCTCATGCAAGGCCCCCATGGTGGGAATCAGGGTAATAGCATGACCCTCCTTGCGCGCTTGAGCTACCCATTCACTGAGTTCTATTTTGGTCTTAATTATTTTCATTTCTAATTGCAAAAATGCGAATTCCGTTCGTATTTAATGCTTTAGCCGAGGGATAATTGTGTAAATGAGAAATTTTGCGTATCTTTGTGGAATCAATATTTACTTCTTAACATTATTAAAATAAAAATTTGGAGATGGCAAAAACGAAGATTTTGTTTGTTACCCATGAGATGTCGCCGTTCCTCGAATTAAGCAAAATTTCAGAAATTACACGTCAATTACCGCAAGCCATGCAGGAAAAAGGTTATGAAATCCGTATTCTGATGCCAAGGTTTGGGAATATCAACGAGCGTAGAAACCGTTTGCACGAGGTGATTCGCTTGTCGGGTATGAACATTGTGGTGGACAATAATGATAATCCCTTGATTATTAAGGTGGCCTCCATTCCGTCTGCACGGATGCAAGTTTATTTCTTGGATAACGAAGATTATTTTCAACGCAAACATGTATTTAGTGGTGCGGATGGAAAGTATTTCGATGATAACCACGAGCGCACGGTGTTCTTTTGTAAGGGCGCGCTCGAGACTGTGAAAAAATTGGGCTGGGCTCCTGATGTGGTGCATTGCCATGGATGGATGAGTGCATTGATCCCTGCCTATATTAAAACTGCCTATAAAGACGATCCTACTTTCAAGGATACCAAGGTGGTGTACTCGCTTTACGAGGAAGAGAACGGTATGCAATTTTCCGATAACTTCCCTGGGATTGCGATGACCGGTGATATGGCTCCGCAGGATGTTGCCCCTTATGAAGGCGGTAATTATGAAGGAATCTATACCGGTGCTTTGGCCTATACCGATGCCGTCGTGTTAGGGGATGAAAATGTAGATCAGAAACTGTTAAATATTGTTAAATCAAATGATATTCCAGTTTTCGACTTCAAAAATGATGAAGATTTCGAAAATTATTCCAACCTTTACGACCAGTTTTCAGATGAGGAACTGGAAGAGACGTTAGAGGCATAAGCAGATTAATTTTCAACTTGAGTATGAAATACGGTTACAAAGACTTATTAACGCTGTTGATAAGTCTTTTTATTTTTGCTGGATGTACGAATCCTACGGGAATCGGATTAGAGGTGGCACCTGAGGACCAAATAGAACCGATGTTTACAGACACGGTCAGTTTGCTTACCTATACTTTGGAAGATGATAGTATGCAATCTTCTTCTTCAAACCAGACAGTTTTTGGACGACTAGAAGATCCAATTTTTGGGACCATGAATGTGGGATTAGCCTTGGACATCGCTCCTGCGGCTAATGTGAAAGGAATCCGTGCGGATGCCGAAATCGATTCTGTGATTTTGGTTTTGCCCTATGGACAGAATTTTTATGGAGATTCTCTTTCTTCTACTTATCACCTAACGGTACGCCAATTGGCCGAGCCTTTTATAATGAATGCTTATGCGACCAAGCAATGGGACGTGGAAGACGAGGTAATTGGTTCCAGAACGCTGAATCGATACGCCTATAAGTCCACAGACAGCTTAAGTATCAGTAGACATGTGGATGGCAAAGATACCGTCGTGCGTGTAGGGCCACAATTGCGAATTCCTTTGGCTAAAGATTTTTTCAGAAATATGCTAAACGAGTCGGTGGATTCACTGACCTTGGTGCAAAACCCGATGTTCCGTAATCGTATTAAAGGGCTCTATCTCAGTGTAGATTCTAATGCTTCTACGGGGATCGGAAGCTTGATGAGCTTTATGCCTGTGGAAGGATTGTCTGGTGTGGAATTGATCTACAGACAATCCAATGGAAAAACAGGGGAGGATGCGGGAATAGATACCATTCGGACGCTTCTGCCTATCGCGGCTGTGAATTATTCCAGTGGAGGAGGTTTTATGGGAATGTCCAGTAGCATTGATCGTCAATATACACCTGAAATCACCGAACTGTTAAACGGTTCAGGTTTATCGCCTGAGCAAGTGTATTTACAAGCTCCTGCCGGTTTGCGGGGTAAGATTGTATTTCCTGAGATTGATCAGTTGAAGGGTAGGAATTTGTTGATTAACAAGGCAGAATTGGTCCTTTGGGTAGATCAAACAGCCATGGAAGGGCCCTTTACTCAGGCGGCTCCCAGATTGACCCTCTATCGAGAAGATATTGCCGGAAGACGTCAAAATATTCCTGATGGTTCCGAGATTAACCCGAATACCGGAATGCCCCTGGATATGCGAAGTCTGAACTATTTGAATTTTGGTGGTTGGTATCAGCCCAGCCCCCAGCGTTATGTGTTTTATGTAACTTCTTATATTCAGGACGTTTTACAGGGTAAGATCAATGGAAATGAACTTTATATTTCCCCGGCAGCAGAGTCAGACCCTTTTGTGCCTATTTATCCCTCGATTAGTTCGGGTGGAAGAGTCGTATTGGGTGGACATGCAAACGAAAATTACCGCATGAAACTCAATTTATATTATACTGAGGTGGAAAATCCTTCCTAACCATCAGTTTATTGATAATTTTTGTTTATCTTTATCTCGTTACATCTACGCGATAAATTTAACCTTAAATTATTGATACTATGTGTGGAATTGTTGGCTACATTGGAGATAGACAAGCTTGGGATGTCATCTTAAAAGGATTAAAACGCCTGGAATACAGGGGTTATGATAGTGCGGGTATCGCACTTGTAGACCAAAACTTAAAGGTTTATAAAAAGACAGGAAAAGTTTCCGCTCTGGAGGCGATTTCCGTAGGACAGGATTTATCCGGTAAAGTCGGCATTGGGCATACCCGTTGGGCCACACATGGCGAACCTGTCGATAAAAATGCACACCCACATCTTTCGGGAAATGGTCGATTGG
>DASRQK010000091.1:0-6874 GCA_035645875.1 Sphingobacteriaceae bacterium
CGGGTGGAGTTTTCAAAAAACACATTGGCAATGGTGATATCACGCAGAGAAGGAACCTTTTTAATCGGCCGGTTTAAGACGTCTTTGAAATTATCCGCAGTCTCAAAGATCAGCTGGATATCCTGTTCGTTGAGATCCTTGATACCCAGCAAATGCTTGGTACTGAGTTGCGCTGATTTCGCCATGCTATTGTATCTTAGTTTGTTTAATGAAAGTAATGCCTTATTTATTTTCGTCCATTAATAGGACAATACGATCTTTTCCATCCACCTCATCCCAACTGACAATGACTTTTTGAGAATCAATGGAATCCACTTGAATCCCAATGTAATCCGGCTCAATAGGCAGCTGACGAGAAAAACGCCGATCCACCAGGACTAAAAGCTCGATTTTTGCCGGTCTCCCGAAAGCTTGCAGCGCATCCATTGCTGAACGAATGGTTCTACCAGTCCACAGCACATCGTCCATTAACAGCACTTTTTTTCCTTCCATAATGAAGTCTATATTAGTACTGCTTGGGACCAATGGCTGGCTTCCCTCCCTCCTAAAATCATCCCTAAAAAAGGTAATGTCTAACTCCCCGTACCGGATCTGGTTCCCGGGCATGATCTCTTCCAACTCCTGCTTAATGCGGCGCCCCAGATAGATCCCACGAGGCTGTATCCCGATCAATACCGTATCCGTAAAATCTTCATGATTTTCGATTAATTGACGGCATAGACGTTGGATTGTAATTTGGAATTTGGGACCATCCAATAACACCGATTGTTTCATCTTCTTTCTGCGTTTAAAATAGCCTGGTTTCAGGGACAAACCTACGCATTTTTTTCATTTTACGGATGGGCCTATCCCATTAAGTTACGAATTATTTTTCAGAATTGCAACAAAAAGCGTATCTGCATGACGCAGGTATCCGATTTTATAATCCATGCGGATAATTTCCAATCCATGATCCGCAGAAAGGGATTGAACTACGGCTTCGTTTTCGGCATGGAAAGCCGAGCAGGTCACATAGACGAGCTGTCCCCCAGGTTTTAGGTGGGTGAGGGCACGGGAAACGAGGTGGTATTGAAGTTTGGAAAACTGATCGATGGCATGGGGGTGAAACAGCTGCAACATTTCCGGTGTCCTGCCCCAGGTCCCCGAACCCGAGCAGGGCACATCCATTAAAATTCCGTCAAATTGTGCTTCACCCAAAATCGCGGTCGTGTCCTTATTCAGGTCTATAATCTTCCGACGATAAGCTGTGATTCCGGCCCGCTCAAAGCGCTCATCCAGGTTCCGAAGGATGCTGGGCCTGAAATCGGAGGCTAAGAGCTGGGTGCGGGGAAATTTATCCAGCAGCAATAGGGATTTACCTCCGGCTCCACTGCAAGCATCCCACCAGAATTCCTCGGGGCCGATCGTGACATTCTCCAAACTGCGCTGAGAAGATAGGTCCTGCACCTCCACCAATCCCTTTAAACCTCGGATGTGATCCAGCGCAGTACCATTGGGTAGCGCTAAAATTCGTGCTTCCACGCGCTCATAGCGAATCTCATGCTGCGCGAGCAATGCCTCCACCTTTCGCTCCTGACCACGCCTAATGCGTAGGAATAAATGAGGTTGCACAAAGAATTGAACGGCAAAGGCCCGGGGATCCAAGGCTTCAGATAGCCTATCCAGCCAAGGGAACACTTGTTTTAATTGAAAAGAACTGTGTTCCTCCAACCAGGTAACCTTATCCTCCAAGCTCATATTTAAGCGTTCCCTCAGCTCGAGCACCAGCTCGACATACTCACCCTGAACCTCCTGTTCTAAATCAGCCGAAGTCAAAACTGGACTATCGGAGGAACAAAGAAACTCGGCAAGCATCAGCCGCACGCGGGGTGAAGCTTCCGCAAAAGCATGACCTAAGCGAAAATAATGATATAAAAAACGAGAAATCGACCGCCGATCTTTGGACCCCATCTGCCTGTTTTCCTTGAAGAATTCCGTCAGAAAACGATGCAGGGGAATGGGGTGATCGACTCGGGACAATTTAGCTAAATACGCATCCAGGGCACGTTCAAAAGAGCGCACATGTAGCCAAATTCGATCGCGTCCTTTAGAAGTATCCTTCACGTTCCATTTCTCCATTTTCATCGTCCTTATTGGCGAACGAATTGCCCATTTCTAAACCGCAAAAAATGCACCGATTGGTTCACGTAACCCCATTGAGAATGGAATTGAAACTCAAAAGTATTATGAAGGCCTTCGTAGGGCGTTTCCACTAAATAATCCTTATAATCTGCTCCATATTGATCCAATAAACGTCCAAAATACATGGCGGCATCATAACCCTTATAGGAGAATTCTGTGGGCTCGACCTCATACTCCGACTTATACCATGCCTGAAAATCACGCACCTCCGTCTGGCGCTGGTCTATAAAATAAGTCGATGTGATCTGTGTATTAAATTCCTCCAAAGCATCTTGAGCGGAAAAGGATATTTTGGCCCAATTCGGATGTCCGAAAAGCTGGAATTGATGTCCCGTTTCGTCTCTAAACTGCCTCATGTGAGCCAACAGAGAAATGATCTGAAAGCGATTCGTGGAACCCGATACGATCAAATTATTTCCTGGGAATCGAATCAATTCCTGCAAACGTTCTACCGTGCTGACTTCATATACCGCGACATTTCGGTTCAATTGGAGGATCATCGCCTTCAAAGGCGACAAAAACTGCTCGCTGGAGGCTTCTGCCGTCTCATATAAAAAAACGGCATCTCCGGGCTTATAATGCTTCACGACTTCATGAGCCATCGCCCGAACATGAGTCAATATGGGAGAGGTAATGGAAACCAAATTGGGCAAATTAAATTCCGAAGGCATGGTCGCCGCCAAAGGAGAAATCTGGAGCACCGCTCGTTCCTTCAATCCGGCAGCAGCGGCAAAAGCTTCAATTTCTCTGGGAAATATGGGTCCCACGACCAAAGCCGCTTCCGACACGCCCTCACTTCGCGCCAGCAATCGGACTTCGTCCTCGCTATCCCGACTATCTAATACATTCAATTTAAAATGAGCGCCCTCGGAAGTTCGGCGCTCCAGGCCTAACTTAAAGCCTTGGTAAAAATCCAACGCCAAGGCGGCTCTTTGTACATCAGAAGATGAAGGAGCTGCACCCGAGTTGTTTAATTGGAAAGGCAATAAAAGCGCCACTTCGTGCACAATCGGGGCAATGCTTTCTTCTTCGACCACCTCTTCTGGTGTCTCCTCTTCCACCCGCGGTGCAGGCTCCGAGCTGGGCTGCACCACTCCCACTCTGGGAATACAGGATGCCACTGAAAACAACACCAATATACCCCACCATGCTTTGAACCAAAGCTGACTACCCCTTGGTTTTGGAGCCATCACGTTACAGCTATTCCCATTCGATGGTCGCTGGCGGTTTGGAACTAATATCATAGACCACACGGTTTATACCTTTCACTTGATTAATAATTTCATTCGATATTTTGCCCAGTAATTCATAAGGCAAATGCACCCAGTCAGCCGTCATTCCATCCACAGAACTGACCGCCCGAAGGCTGACCACATTTTCATAAGTGCGTTCATCACCCATCACCCCGACGGATTGAACCGGCAAAAAAATAGTCCCCGCTTGCCACACCTGATCATACCATCCCGATTCCCGCAGATTGCGGACATAAATCGCATCCGCTTCTTGCACCATTCGCACTTTTTCTTCAGTAATATCACCTAAGATTCGAATGGCCAAACCCGGACCTGGAAACGGATGACGATTCAAGATATTCGGGTCAATTTCCAATGCGGCTCCCACTTTCCGCACTTCGTCCTTAAACAAAGCCCGCAGGGGTTCGACCACTTTCAATTTCATATAATCAGGCAAACCGCCCACATTGTGGTGTGATTTGATGGTTGCCGATGGGCCTTTAACAGAAATGGATTCGATCACATCCGGGTAGATGGTTCCTTGGCCCAGCCATTTCACTTCCACTCCCTCAGGCAATTCGGCCTGGACCGCATGGGCGGCCTCATCAAACACTTCGATGAACGCACCGCCGATGATCTTTCTTTTTTTCTCTGGTTCGTTGACACCGGCCAATTGACTATAAAAACGATCTTTGGCATTGATCCCCTTTATATTTAGCCCCATATCTTTATAAGATTCCAGGACTTGCCCGTATTCGTCTTTTCGGAGCAATCCATGATCTACGAAAATACAATGTAGATTCGCCCCAATGGCTTGATGCAATAAAATCGCTGCTACGGTAGAATCCACTCCTCCGGACAGGGCCATAATCACATGATCCTCCCCTAAATCTTCTTGGAGTTGACGAATGGTGTTTTCCACAAAAGCGTCGGGAGTCCAATCTTGCTGGCAGCCACAAATCCCTACCACAAAATTCTTTAATAAGGTGTTTCCATCCGTACTGTGCGTCACTTCCGGGTGAAACTGTATGCCGTAAGTCTGTGTATGGCGTATATGGTATGCGGCCACACCCACCTTTGGGGTACTGGCAATGATTTCAAAATCTTCCGGCACCTCGGCGATCGTATCGGCATGAGACATCCAAACCTGTGAATCCTGAGGGATCTGGCGCATTAAGGCATTGTTCGAGTCAATGGTACTCAAATTAGCTCTGCCGTATTCTCGAATCTCGGCGGGGAGCACTTGACCTCCATATAATTGAGCCATGTACTGTGCACCGTAGCAAACCCCCAAAATCGGAAAGCGTTCTTGCAAGGCTTTCACATCCATCTGAGGCGCATCGTTCTGCCGGACTGAAAAAGGACTACCCGACAGAATCACACCTTTCACATCCTCATCCCATTCAGGCAGATTATTAAAGGGATGTATCTCACAATAAACGTTTAATTCCCTAACTCTACGCGCGATCAGCTGCGTATATTGGGATCCGAAATCAACGATAATAATTTTATCTGGCATGGCCCAAAGGTAAGAATTCGTCCCGAAATTTTCAGGATTAATTTTGTAGATCACGGAAAGCCTCGGTGGCAGTCGGATAGTAAAAGTTAAATCCAGCCAGCATTAAACGAGAAGGAGATACTTTCATGCTATCCAGTAACAAGGAACTCATTTCCCCTAAACCTAAGCGCACGAATGGCGCAGGCACGGGTGGCAACCAGACTTTTTTTTCCAGATTTTCAGCCAGTGCATGCATAAAATCTCCCAAAGTGATGGAATCGGGGGCGACTAAATTATAAGGCCCTTCCATGCGATCCGAATAGAGTGCCATGGCATAGGCCCGCACCGCATCTTGAATATGCACCCAGGGCATCCATTGGCGCCCACTTCCTGGAATCACCGCTGGAAATCGCCGTGTCATGTCTGCTAATTGGGCATACATGCCCCCCTCGCGGGACCAGACCACTCCGCTTCGAAGCATCACGGTGCGCAATCCCAGTTCAGCGCCCCCCTGCTGGATGGTTTGCTCCCAAGCCTGACAAACCTCCGCTAAAAAACCATTTCCCACAGGACTATCTTCCACCAAAATATGTTCCGGATGGGGCTGATAGATACCCGTCGCCGATGCGGACACCACTGTATGGACTTGATGTGGAACAGGTGATAAACGCAGGGCATCGAAAATCAACCGAATGGAATCGATTCGACTTTCCAACAGGACTTTTTTTCTTCGCGCAGTCCAACGCCCGCCACCAATGGATTCACCCGCCAAGTGCACGATTCCGGTAACCCCATTCAAACAGGCGGCATCCAATTGCTTTCGAGCTGGATCCCAATGAAAATAACGCTTTCCGGCTTCGCTAGGATCTTGGGACTGTGCTTTATCTTTTCTTCGTGTCAACGCATGTACTGCTACGCCTTGATCCAACAAATGCGTGCTGAGTGCGCTTCCCACTAACCCATCGGCTCCTGAAATTAAAATCTTCTGATGTCTGGTCATTTCGAGAAGCGCTACAATTATCATGCTAAGTCAAAAACAAAGATAAAAACCTGCTGAGGATTGCATGGAAATTGTTTGGCTATTGTAATAATATAGCTTGGGCTGCCCATAAGGTGGTAAAATTTATAAAATTCGCTATATTTGAGCTCACAGATTGATATCCACACACCATTTTATTAAAGGAGATTAAAGGAGTTAGATGAGCGGAAGGATTATATTAGTTTGGTTCAGGAATGACCTGCGTTCACATGACAATGAAGTTTTGGTACGCGCACTGGAGCAGGGTAATCAAATGATTCCAGTTTATTGTTTTGACCCGCGGCATTATGCGTTCCAAGAGACAGGTATACGTAAGACGGGGGTACTTCGAGCAGAATTTATCCGGAGGAATGTACAAGCCCTTAGAGACGTTTTCCGCCAAGCGGGAGGAGACCTATTCGTCACGCATGGGCCACCCGCAGAAGTGCTTCCTGCACTTTGTGAACGATGGAAAGTGGATGAAGTCTATCACCACCGAGAGGTCGCTTTTGAGGAAACCGAAGTATCGGGAGAAGTGGAAACTGCCCTCTGGAAACAGCAAATAAACCTCAGGCACTTCATTGGACACACCTTATACCACAAGGAGGATCTGCCCTACCCCATTAAGGATATCCCGGATTCTTTTAGTCAATTTCGCAAAAAAACGGAACGGGAAAGTAGCGTGCGACCCGGTTTTGAAAAGCCGACAGCCTATCGCTTTGCCGAATTCGAGCAGGACAGCGTCATACCTACATTGAGTGAATTGGGTTATGAAGCGGAAGAAATAGCATTGACCGAGAATCTAACCCTTAGGGGAGGAGAAGAGGCCGCATTTTTGGCCTTGGACCAATTCATCGAGACGCCCCAGGCATTCGACCACGGCACGGGTCTTTCACCCTATGTTTCCGTAGGTTCCCTCTCACCCAATACCTATCACCATAAATT
>DASRQK010000092.1:0-4509 GCA_035645875.1 Sphingobacteriaceae bacterium
ACGACAAGGCGATTATTTTAGTGCATCTTGCCAATTTAAATTTAAGAAAAAAGGATTATGATCGGGTGCGGGCCTATATCGATGTGGCGCGAAAGCTGGAAGTAACCTCCAGAATTTCACAGATCATCAATAAAATAGAAAATGAAATACCGAAAGGTTGAGCTATGAGTAAACGTGAATTGAAAAATGATTTGTTAATCCGGGCGGCGTTTTCGCAGCAAACGGAGCGGCCACCGGTGTGGATCATGCGGCAGGCTGGGAGGTTTATGAAAGAATATTGGGAAATCAAAAACCGCTATTCTTTCTTGGAAATGTGTAAAACGCCCGAAATCGCGGCGGATGTGACCATGTTACCCGTGGATTTGTTGGGTATCGATGCGGCCATATTATTTTCCGACATCTTGGTGACGGGGGAGGCCATGGGGGGAGACCTGAGTTTTGAGCAGGGAGTAGGTCCTCGTTTCGCAAACCCAGTTCGGACCAAGGCGGATGCGGAAGCCCTTCAGGTCGATGTCTTGGATAAATTGCAATATGTAGCAGACGCGATCCGCGTGATTCAGCAAAGATTGGACGGCTCCATTCCGTTGATTGGATTTGCAGGAGCCCCATTTACGGTGCTGAGTTATTTGGTGGAAGGCGGCTCGAGCAGAGATTTTAAAAAGACAAAACTCATGATGAACAATGAGCCTGAGCTCGCTCATATGATATTGGACAAAATCACCACGCTGACCATAAACTATATGAATATGCAGATCGAGGCTGGGGTCAATGCCGTTCAGCTCTTTGACAGTTGGGCCAATGCCTTGTCCTGGTATGATTATGAAGCGTTTTCCCATCACTACAATAAGCGCATCATTGCTGGATTAAAGCGAGATGGAGTGCCCGTTATCTCCTTCGGAAAAGGCGGTTCCGTTTTTGCGCCTTTGATGGCTGAGGCCAATCCGGATGTCATTTCAATTGATTGGAATGCCGATTTGCGCCAAATTAAAGACGCGCTTCCAATAGGAATCGCAGTGCAGGGCAATTTGGATCCGATGGTGATGTACGCGGATAAACCGGTCATCAAGAAAAAGATCCATGAGTTGTTTGAGCGTATGAATGGTACAGAAGGCTATATTTTTAATTTGGGACATGGTATCATGCCCGATATGCCTTTCGATCATGTGAAATATGCAGTGGAAGTGATCAAGGACTATCGTTATTCGTGATTTAGGACTCGTTCATGATTTATCTGTACGCCAAAGCGATTCACATCATTTTTGTCGTCTGCTGGATGGCCGGACTATTTTATATGATCCGGCTATTCATTTATCATACCGAAGCACGGGATAAATCGCCCGCCGAGTATCAGATTTTGCATCAGCAATTTATGCTGATGGAGAGTCGCTTGTGGTGGGTAATTACGACGCCGGCTATGTATTTGACGGTGCTGGCCGGTCTGGTGATGCTTTATCAGGCTCCTTCACTACTACAAGCAGGCTGGATGCATGTAAAATTAACTTTTGTTCTGGGCTTAATCGTTTATCATTTTATTTCTGAACGCATCATGAGGCACCTGCGGGATGAGAAGAGTACGTGGACTTCCGGTCGGCTACGTATATGGAATGAGGTCGCGACCCTCTTATTATTTGCGATAGTTTTTGTGGTCGTGTTGAAAAGTGCCGTCAGTTGGATTTTTGGAGTGGCCGGCTTACTTTTGCTCTCCATCATGCTGATGCTGGGTATCAAGCTGTACAAAAGGTTCAGGCAGTAAGCAGGTCGTTCTTTTTCCAAACCATCGGTAGCGATGACGACTGATCAATCCATAGAGAAAATCCCTGATCGGACGAGGGATGATCCAGCCTATTCGGGTCAAATGCCATACGCCTCCCAAATCGCCCAAGATTTTTAATACGGCTGAAGACCGGGTATAGATGTGCCCTTGTCGAATGTATATGACGGTGGAAAGATCCCCTTTTTTTGCCCTGGAATCTCCATCTTGCAGGGAGCCATAACTGAGCATGTTCTTTTTATCCTGTCGGATTAGAAATTGCACAAATCCATGACAGAGCTTACATACTCCATCGAATAGTACATGATTGGTATGTGGTGATGACCCCATCTAGGTAAGATACTGATTTTTCTTCAATTTTCAACGTTTTTTCAGTTTTGTTTCGCATTTTATAGACACCAGTTTCCGCATCCCTCCCTGCTAATACGATGTTGACCTGTTCCGCATGCGCGCGAAATAAGTTCATCACCAGCTCGGGGTGATTATTGTCCCGAGAGAGGTGACAAAGATAGACCAGCCTGAGTTTGGGGTGACGATGATGAAGGAACAATTCCAAAGCCTGATGATTCGAAAGGTGACCATAACCGCTTTTAATGCGTCGTTTTAGGAAATAGGGGTAACGTCCCGCATCCAACATTTGTTCGTCGTAATTGGTTTCCAGAAAAACCATATCGCATTGTCCAAAATAATGGATCAATGTCTCGTCCACCACGCCAATATCGGTGAATACGCCTACGGTCAATTCTTCCTGTCGTACGACAAAACTCTGTGGGTCTGCTGCGTCGTGGGGCTTTAAAAAGGCTTCCACTTCCAGCTCACCCACATGTACCGAATAACCCGGCCTGAGGAAGTGCAGGAGACGGGAGGGAATCGCCAATTTGCAGGCGGCGACTGTTTTTTCCGTGATAAATACCGGAATTTGAAACTTGTTGGCGACCACGCTAAGCCCGCGGATATGATCACCATGTTCATGTGAGATGAAAATAGCCTTGACTTTTTCCATGCTCAATCCCATGCGCATCATCCGGCGCTCCAACTCCCTACAGGAAATCCCCACATCCACTAAAATGGCGTCCTGATCGTTTCCAATGTAATAGCAATTTCCATTGCTCCCAGAAGCGATGGATGCCGTATAAAGGGCGTTGTTTAAGTTGTGCTTGTCCTCGGTCAATGATTCTCCTGTTTATGCGCTAAACGTAAATAGGGGCAGGCCCTGACGATAAATTTACGGTAAAAATAGGGAATTAAATAGGATTTTCCTTAACTTGCCTACCTAAAATTGGAAGATCATGAGTGATAAGGTTATCAAGTCTATCCGCACCGAGAAGGTGGAACGATCCAGATTGGAGTCGGTGAATTTCGATCAATTGGTATTTGGACAGATTCTGTCTGATCATATGTTGATCGCAGATTATAAAGATGGTCAATGGGGGGAACCTGCTATTGTTCCCTATGGGGATTTTACGATAGATCCGGCTTTGTCGTCCTTACACTATGGTCAATCCATTTTTGAGGGGATCAAGGCGTTCCGCTATGAAAATGGCCAGGTGAATATCTTCCGTCCTGATCAAAACCATGAACGTTTTAATCGATCGGCCAGTAGAATGTGTATGCCAGCGGTGCCGGCTGAAATTTTTCTGGATGGTATGAAGCAATTGATCAGTTTGGATCGGGAATGGGTGCCGAGCAGAGCGGGTTACTCCTTATACATCCGGCCGTTTATGTTTGCGACCGAGGCTGCTTTAGGGGTTCATCCTTCTAATTCTTATCGCTTTGCGATCATTACCGGTCCAGTGGGAGTGTATTATAGTAAGCCGCTGAAGCTTAAAGTAGAAACGAAGTTTTCCAGAGCTGCTGAGGGTGGTGTAGGATTTGCCAAAAGTGCCGGTAATTATGCGCTTTCTCTTTATCCGACTAAATTGGCCCAAGAGGAAGGTTTCGATCAATTGATGTGGACAGATGCATATGATCATCAATACATTGAAGAGGCAGGAACGGCTAATCTTTTGTTCCGCATAGGCGACACCTTGATCACGCCACATTCCGAGACGATCTTACATGGGATTACACGTAAAACGATTGTTGAAGTCGCCGAACATTGGGGCCTGAGGGTGGAACAACGTCGTGTGAAAGTGAGTGAATTGATCGAAGGTATTGAAAATGGTACGGTGACTGAGGCCTTTGCTGCGGGTACTGCCGTGACCTTATCGCATATCGTGGAAGTGGGCTATAAAGGGAAATTATATCAACTACCTCCGCCCGAAGAAATGGAATTCGCGAACAAAGTACTGTCTTTCCTGAATGATCTTCGCTATGGTCGTATTTCCGATGAATTCGGCTGGAATCATGTCGTGTAAGTTTTCGGACTATGCGGACGGAGAGTCGCTACGGATATACGTGATGATTTGCTCGATGTCATGCGGATGAAACCAACGTATTTCTGGGTCTTTTCGGAACCAGGTTAGCTGTCTTTTGGCGTAACGTCTGGTGTTTTGTTTGATTTTTTCTACGGCTTCTTCCAAGGTAATCTGGCCGTCTAAATGCTCGAAGAGTTCGGCGTAACCCACTGTTTTTAGTGTGGGTAATTCCCGATGCGCCCATAAACGCTGCACTTCAGCGAGTAATCCATCAGCCATCATTTGGTCCACCCGATGATTGATCCTTTCATAGAGTGTTTCTCGATCCATATCCAGGCCGATTAGGAGGGTTTCAAATTTTCTGGAAGAAGTTTTTTTCTT
>DASRQK010000093.1:0-8255 GCA_035645875.1 Sphingobacteriaceae bacterium
AATCAGTCAATTGGACCACTGCTTGCTTGTAGAGGGGTACGCCGATGTCATCGCACTGCATCAGGCAGGCATAGAAAATGTGGTCTCTTCCTCGGGGACCTCACTGACTTCGGGCCAAATTCGCCTGATTTCCCGGTATACAAAACACGTCACCTTGCTCTTCGACGGAGATAAAGCGGGTATTCAAGCTGCCCTTCGAGGAACCGACATGCTGTTGGAAGAAGGTTTAAATGTGAAAGTGTTGCTGGTCCCGGATGGTGAGGATCCAGACTCCTTTATTCGAAAACATGGTTCTGACGCCTTCAAAGTGTATCTGCAAGCGCATGAGGAAGACTTCATTTCCTTCAAAACCAAGACTCTACTCCAGGATGCGGGAAATGACCCAATCAAAAGAGCGGAGACCATTCGGGAGGTCGTACAGAGTATTGCATTGATCCCGGATGAAATTAAAGTTTCGGTCTTTATACAGGAATGTAGTCAATTATTGGAAATGGAAGAGCGGATTCTGCTTCATGAATTGAACAAAATACGAATCGATCTTTCCCGAAAAAAAGAAAAAAGATTAGCAGCAGAACGAAGCAATGCCATCCAGCAAAATACGGAGAGCCTTTCTGCAGCTGCTGGGCCCATTCATCAGCAGCCTTCATCAGGTACTGCGCCGGTTCAACCCGAAAAAGAACTTATTTCCACGACGATCCTGCAAGAGCGGGAATTTGTTCGGGTATTATTAAATTACGGTCGGGAGGAGGCGGATTGGGAGGAACAAGCCGGACTTCCCGTCGCGCCCTTACTCATTAACTCGGTGCTGGATATCCCTTTCGAAGACCCTACTTGTGCAGCCATAATCGCCATTTATCAAACTTTTTTAAGTGAGGAGCGTCTGCCTGAGGAGCGTGTTTTCATCTCTCATTCGAATCAAGCGATTGCCCATTTGGCGGTAGAAGCGCTGGCCACAAAGTATCAACTCAGTCCCAACTGGAATGATGATAAAAGGAACATTTATGTGCCCGAGGAGAAAGAGAATTTGCAGGAATTAGTCTACACCAGTGTTTATAGAATAAAAAAACGCTGGGTCGAGAACCAAATGCATGGGTTGCGTGAAGAAATCAAAGAAGAAAAAAACGAAGAAAACATGCTCATATTGATCCAAAAATACCAAAGCATGAAAGAGGCTTTGAAAACGATCAGTGAGCGTCTCGGAACGATTATATTAAAGTAGGGAAAGCGAAAGGGGATTCTGGAAAAGAATCTGCAGCGGACGGGAGGGAACATGGCAAAGCACATCAAAACCGGGCAAAAAGGAGAGGCATTAGCCGAGAAAAAACTTCAGGGCCTGGGCTATCGGATTCTGGAGCGGAATTGGCGGTTTAAGCATTTGGAGGTAGACCTGATCGCGGTGGAATCCGATGTGTTAGTGTTCGTAGAGATCAAAACCAGAAATGATCTCAGATACGGATCACCGGATGAGGCAGTGGACTGGAAAAAGGAGCGGAAATTGGCCCGTGCCGCTGAGATTTACATGGACAAGACCAGGTATGATGGGGAAGTCCGATTCGATATTGTCTCTGTGCTTTGGCCACAAGATATGCCGACCCATTTCGATGCTCCTCCCACAGTAGAAGTCATCAAGGATGCTTTTTGGCCAAAATAATCACATATTTTTCCCGAGAACAAGATTTTCAGTAAGTTTGTGGGAGAGCAATTAGTATACGAACGTCCATGACTAACCAAAAACACATGAAATTCAGCCTATTGAAAAATCTTTTTTTCCCTTGCACGGTCTTGCTTATATCCCTCATGATGGTTGTATCCTGTGAGAGTCAAAAGCAAGTAGCCAAAGTTCGCTTTTCCACTCCTGAAGCGGGAAAAATCGTGCGTTCGGGCCAACCTCTTACTCTAAAATTGGAGCTCCCTGCTGGGGAGCAGGCAGTGGACTCCATTATCTACACGGTGGATGGTGAAAAAATCATCACAGTCCTAAATTCCGATTCCATTCAAATCGATACGGATGCCTTCCGTTTTGGAAGCCGCGCGATCAGTGCACGTATCTTTGCAAATGGAAAAGAAGAAGCCACCCATACGAACATCATGTTACTGCCCGAAGCCCCACAATATTACAGCTTCAAGGTGATCAATGAATTTCCGCATAGTCCCGATGCCTTTACCCAAGGATTAGAATTTCATGGGGGACATCTTTATGAAAGTACGGGCCAATACGGGAACTCCTCACTACGCCGCACTCGGGTAGAAGATGGAGCAGTATTGAATAAAATCGCTCTGGATGATCGCTACTTCGGGGAAGGCCTGACCATCGTGGGTGACCGCCTCATCCAATTGACCTGGATGGAAAACACCGGCTTTGTCTATGACCTGAAGACATTGAACAAAATAAGCGAATTCCGGTATGGCACACAGCGGGAAGGATGGGGAATTTGCTATGACGGAGAACGATTGATAAAAACAGACGGAAGTAATAAGCTCTATTTTTTAAATAAGGACACCTACCTGGACGAGGAAATCCGGGAAGTGTTTAATCATCAGGGGCCCGTAAAGAGCCTCAATGAACTGGAATACATAGACGGTTTGGTATACGCCAATGTGTACATGGAGGACATTATCGTCATCATTGATCCTCAAAGCGGCGCGGTCGTGGGAGAGATCAATCTCATCGGTATTTATCCAGAGAAGAACGAAAGACAGTACGATAATGAGCTCAATGGAATCGCCTACGATCGGCAGAACGACCGACTGTTTGTGACCGGAAAAAACTGGAGCAAACTTTTTGAAATCGAATTGGTCGCGCGATGATACTTTTTCGATCCTGAAAATCTAACCACGAGCCATGCTCCAAGCACTCCGATATTACGCCAAATACGGGCAGCGAACCACTGACCGGGTCACGGTTTATATCAGTCTGAGTGTCTCCGCATTGGTCATATTGCACTTGGGCTTTCATAAAGACCCCGAGTTAGCTCGGCTGATCGAAATCGGGATTCTCTGGGTGTTCTACGGGCTTTTCGCTTTCGATGCGTTCCGAAGCTTGCTTTCCATTTGGGTCAATAAAAAGATTCGCCTTCAACATTACGTCCATGTAGTGCTCTTTCTTTATTTCGTGGCGATCACTATTTCCAGAGCAGACGGACCGGGAGGATGGACCTTTCTCCAACAAATCGAGTGGGTATATTTAGGGATTTTTATTTTTACCCTGACCGAATTGTCTCGAACTGCGCTGTTTTTGGACAATTTCTATTTTAATCCCACCATACTCTTTGTCATCAGTTTCTTAGGACTCATTTTGCTCGGCGCTCTACTGCTCATGTTACCGCGTAGTGTGGAGTCATCCGAAACGCTACGTTTTATCGATGCCGCTTTCATGGCCACCAGCGCCGTCTGTATTACGGGATTGACCGTGGTGGACGTCGCCCATACTTTCACGCCTTTTGGGCATACGATTCTTCTAATTCTGATCCAATTAGGCGGTCTCGGAATCATGACCTTTACTGGATTTTTTGGTTATTTTTTTTCTGGTGGACTCTCCTACAAAAACCAATTGATGTACGGTGAGATTATCGGTCAGCGCAAAGTCGGGTCTGTGGTGCGCACCTTACTTAAAATTATATTTGTCACACTTTTTGTAGAGGCGGCTGGCGCTATTCTGCTTTTTTTCAGCCTGCCCAGTGCGGAATTTTCCACCGTGGGAGATCAGGTATTCTTCGCAGTTTTCCATGCCGTATCCGCCTTCTGCAATGCAGGCTTCACCCTAATAGAAAATGGCCTGAATCACCCCGCATACCAATTTAATTATGACATGCAGCTCATTTTAGTGAGCTTATTCATATTGGGAGGTCTGGGATTCAGCATCGTCTTTAATTTTTACACCTTATTTAAACGTTGGGCGATCAATCTTTTTCAGCGCATTTTCTATGGCAGAAGTTTTACCTACAGGGCATGGGTGATCAGCTTCAATTCCCGACTGATGGCCTATTCCACCTTGATCCTGGTCCTGGTATCTTCCCTCTTATTTTTTTTATTGGAAGGGAACAATTCCTTAGCAGCGCATGAAAGCACAGGAGGTAAGGTCATCGCTTCCATTTTTATGGGTAATAGCGCTCGGACTTCGGGCTTTTCTACCGTAGACCCGGCGGCAGTTTCATTGCCCATGATCCTGGTAGCCACGCTGCTGATGTGGATCGGCGCATCCCCCGGTTCGACGGGAGGTGGCGTGAAGAACACGACAGTAAGTGTCGCCCTATTGAATATCATCAGCTTGGCCAAGGGACGGGATCACCTCGAAATCTTTAAGCGTCGCATCTCCACGGATTCGGTTAACAAAGCTTTTGCCATCATCATGCTTTCCCTGTTGGCCATCGGACTGAGCATAGCACTCTTGTCTTTTACCGACGGGGACAAGGGCTTTAGGGCCCTGACATTCGAGGCGGTATCTGCTTATGCCACTTGTGGATTGAGTCTGGGCATCACCCCCAATCTCAGTGATGCCGGAAAAATCATCATCCTATGCACCATGTTTGTAGGTCGGGTAGGATTGCTGACCTTATTGGTAGCGATCATAAAAAACATCAAAAATAAAACCTACGTTTATCCAGAAGAAAAAGTACTGTTCTAATTATGAAATACATCGTTTTAGGCTTAGGTAATTTTGGTCGGGCATTAGCCACCCAACTCACAGAAAGAGGTCACGAAGTGATCGGTGTAGACAATAACCTCAGTAAGGTAGAAGCCCTGAAAGAGAAAGTCACCCATACCATCTGCATGGACAGCACCGATGTGGACGCCATGGAAGCACTACCCTTACGCGATGTTGACGCAGTCATTGTCGCGATCGGCGAAGACGAAGGCGCTTCGCTATTGACCACGGCCCTGCTAAAGCAGCTCAAGGTAAAGCGCATCATCGGGCGTATTGTTTCGGATCTGCAAAGAACGGTATTGGAAGCCATGGAAATCGCCGAATACATCATGCCGGAGGAGGACGCCGCGGATCGCTTAGCTCTTCGCCTGGACAATGTAGACATTGTTGACTCCTTTAAAATATCAGACCGATACAGTATTATTGAAACAAAGGTACCGGAAAATTACGTGGGAAAAACCCTAAAGGAAGCTAACCTCACTAATAAATATCAGGTCATCGTCCTATCCACCCTCAAAATGGTCGATCGTATCGAGCAAGGCAGAAAAATTCAAAAGAAGGAAGCCAGTGGAATCGCCAACTCAGACACCCTGCTGGAAGCGGGAGACATCCTGGTGCTCTTCGGAGAACTCCGAAACATCAATGAATTGATCCGGAGGGGAGGATAATTCCTTACCTATTACAACAAAGAAGAAACCAAAGTAGGATACACCCCGACGAGCAGGATCAATACGGCCGCGACTAAAAACACCACTTGGTAATTGACCGGAAAAGCGACGGCTTCCCGCTCCGTTGGTTTGAAGTACATGGCTACGATCACGCGGAAGTAATAATAGATACCCATAGCGGCATTGATCACAGCTAAGACCACCAATAGGACTTGGTAGTCCGCCAAAACATTGGCAAAGAGCATAAATTTACCGACAAACCCAGCGGTCAGTGGAATCCCGGCCAGAGAAAGCATGGCGATGGTAATGGCCAATGCCAAACGAGGATTGCGCTTAGCCAAGCCATTAAAGGATTCAAAATCATCACTACCTGTACTGCGCTTCACCAGGATCAATGAACCAAAAGCGATGACAGTAGCCAGGGAGTAGGCCACGGTGTACAATAATAGCGCTCCGGAAGAAGTAGCACCGATCACCACGATACCCAATAACATATACCCAGCGTGTGAAATACTGGAATAAGCCAACATTCGCTTAAAGCTGTGTTGAACAATAGCTGTAATATTCCCCACAAAAAGGGTAATAATGGTGATCACGCCGAGAACCGGCCCCCAGAAATCTGCCAATGGCGTAAAGCAATAGGAAAACAGGCGTAAAAATCCCGCAAAAGCAGCGGCTTTCACCACCGTACTCATAAAGATGGTAATCAAAATAGGCGCACCATCGTATACATCCGGTGTCCAGAAATGGAAGGGTGCAGCACCCACCTTAAAGGCCATTCCTACGATCATGAGTAGAATACCTACATAGAATAAATTGGATACATTACCTGGATTATCGATGACATACTGACGAATCTCGGCCAGATCAAAACTGCCACTGGCTCCGTACAGTAAGGCGATTCCGAACAGCAAAAACCCAGTAGAAAATGCGCCCATGAGGAAGTACTTCAAGGCCGCTTCATTGGACCCAAAATCCTTTTTCTTAATTCCCGCCAAGACGTAAAGCGCCACGGACATGATCTCTACACCGATGAATAACATGGTCATGTTATGGAAGGAGGTCATTAAAACGGCCCCGACCAGTGAAAATAGGATCAAGGCAAAGTATTCGCCTACCCGTTGGCTGATTCGATCAAAATAATCCTTGGAAAGCAGGAGAATCAAGCCCGTAATCACAATACACAGGATCGAAAATGCGATCGCAAAACGATCAAAAATCACCATCCCTTCGTATAAAGGCAAGGCGGTTTTGTTCCAGTCCAATGCCAGAAAGACAGCTGCTCCGGCCAAGCCCAGCAGGGATACCGGCATTAACGCAGACTTTGCCTTGAATAAACCCAGGTAAAGAACTACTATTCCCAGTATTGATAATGTAATGATCGCACCCATTTTCCTTTATATATTCTGATATAAAATCTTAAATTCCTCCTAATTTTCCTACCAATTCTGTGACCGCCGCCTCCGAAATATTCAACAGTGGTTGTGGATATACACCGATTAAAATCACCAGGCCAGTGATCACGACCAACACTGCTGTTTCATTCCATTGAAGGGGTTGAAAAGCGGCAGTCTGCTCATTCGTAGGGCCTAACATTACTTTTTGGTACATTCTCAACATATACACGGCACCCAGAATGATGGTCATCCCACCAAACAGTGCGTACCAAAGACCATATTCATATATCCCGATTAACAGTAAAAATTCACCCACAAAACCATTGGTCATCGGCAGACCGATCGATCCCATAATGATCACCATAAAACAGATAGCCAACAAAGGAGCTGCTTTCGCGATCCCACCCATTTGGCTCATTTCTCTCGTCCCCAAACGGCGGGACACAATGTCTAAAATTAGGAACAATCCCACCACATTCACACCGTGGTTAAACATCTGTATCATCGCACCTTGCACACTCTGCACATTCCAGACAAACACGCCGGCGGCGATCAGGCCCACGTGGGCGATCGACGAGTAAGCGACCAATCGCTTGAAATCACTTTGCTTAAAGGCGATGATCGACGCGTAAATCACTCCTATAATGCTAAGCACAATGGCCAATTGACCATAAGCAGCAAAACCTTCTGGAACGACCGGAATTAACCAGCGAATAGCACCATAAATCCCCATCTTCAGCATGATACCGGATAACAACATGGTACCGGCAGTGGGCGCCACCGTATAGGTATCCGGCTGCCAGGTATGGAATGGAAATATTGGCATTTTGATCGCAAAAGCTATAAAGAACGCCCAGAACACCCAGCGTTGCGTAGGTTCGTCCAAACTTAAGCTGTAGAACGAAGCCAAAGAAAAATCCTTACCCGGAGTCTGTCCATAGAGGTAAATGATCGCGATCAGCATTAACAAACTTCCGAAGAACGTATAAATGAAAAATTTCAGATTAACCCTGATGCGATTCTCCCCACCCCACAGCGCACAAATAAAGTATATCGGGATCAATGCCACCTCCCAGCCCACATAAAAAGTGAAGGCGTCTAAAGCTGTAAAAACCAGCAACAAACCGGTCTGCATCGCCAGGATCAATGCGTAAAAGTTCCCTTTGTATTGGTCCGAGAAAGAGGCCATAATGATCAGGGGCACTAAAACATTGGTCAAAATAACCAAGGGCAGGCTAATGCCGTCCAATCCAATATGGAAGTCGATCCCCATGGCCGGAATCCAGGCCCATTGTTGCTCGAATTGCATGGCGGCAGTTTGCTGAAATCCCAGCAGAAATGGAATAGTCAATCCCAATGAAATCACAGCAGAAATCAATGCAATCCTTTGCGCCAAAGCGGTCTGCTTAACAAAACTCAGCACCAGTGCCCCGGCCAGTGGAAACAATAATAATATTAACAGATTATCCATTTATCTTGACTATCTCTAGGTTATCAATCGATCAAAGTACAACTATCCCATAAACGAGCAGGGCTATGGCCCCA
>DASRQK010000094.1:0-13315 GCA_035645875.1 Sphingobacteriaceae bacterium
TAGACTTAGCACGCGTTCCCATACTATCTAATGCATCTTGCACTACGAACAATGTCGCTCCCATGGTCAAAATCCTGGAAGAAAACTGGGGAATTGAAGACGGATACATCACGACCATTCACAGCATGACCGGAGGTCAGAATTTGCACGACGCCCCGCACCGAGATTTGCGGCGAGCACGGGCGGCCTCGGCTTCCATCATTCCGACGACCACTGGTGCTGCCAAAGCCATTACGAACGTATTTCCGCACTTGGATGGCCGACTCGGTGGAGCCGGTATCCGAGTGCCGGTATTGAACGGATCCTTGACGGATTTTACTTGCACCTTAAGTCGAGTAGCGCGTGTGGAAGATATCAATGCCGCTTTTTTAGAGGCGTCACAGAAGGAGCTCAAAGGGATTTTATATTATACAGAAGACCCCATTGTCTCCGTAGACATCATTAACAATCCTTACTCCTGTGTTTTCGATTCGTTACTGACCTCTGTTGTCGGTGGATTAGTCAAAGTCGTAGGGTGGTATGACAATGAATTTGGATATTCTAACCGATTGGTGGATTTATTGGAGCGTATCGCAGATGTATCTTAAAGAAATGGAATAATTGAATTATTTACTTCATCCTGTAGCGAAACGAGGTTTGATTACGTCTTGGGTAAAGTAACAAACCTACAATTATTGGAAAATGGACGAAGCATTGAACCACATCAAAAACTTGAAGAATCTGAAAATTTCAGGGTTACTAATAGGCCTTACTTTCATGTTCCTTATTTCATGTGAAAAAACGACAGTGGGTCCGGAGATTATGGGGCCTGAGCCTGAACCACTCTTTGTATTAGAAAAAGACAGCATAAGCGAGGGTGCTTTATTAGGGATTCGGATCGGCAAAACGGCTTCTGAGGTATATTATGCGGCACAGATGACACTTTCCGAACATGAGAACAACCATCTATATATCGTAAGACCTGGATTTTCTGCGGTCGAAGAGGTGCGAGACCTCATTCCCCTGTACAATAGCCTGTATTTTGACCAGGTTCCTGGATCATCCAAAGGGATTCAAGTGTATTTCGAAAATGATCGAATTCAATCGATTTGGACCAATGATGGGAAGAAGCTAAAAGAATGGCCGACCAGTCCCTTTCATCGAACTCGAATCAAGGTAGGTGATCCGACACATAGCATTTACACTAATTTAGAAAAACTCAGTAAGGTAGGGACGTATTCGAAGTTTTTTGAACGCCTAACCTTGTCGGATAAAAATGTGAATCGGGCATTTGACCCTTCAATCAGTCAAGCGTCTGAATGGTATTTTATGATACCGCTTCTCGAGGAGCAATTTAAAATATATCATTTGTCTTTCGAAGAAGGGGTGTTGATGAAGATCAAATGGGAATTAATGGGAAAATATATGCCGGAGGTGATTGATGGACATTAAATAATTCTTCGTAACTTGCGATAAACCTTGAATTATGTTAGAAATCGTAATTGACGCCAGAACTGCTGCATTGTCCCCGCAAATGAATGTAAAGCGGATTTTGCCTTTCCGAAAAAAGCGAATGGTTGGACCCTTTATCTTTATGGATCACGCTGGCCCTATCGATGAAATCACATGGAGCCAGGCGACAGATATGGACGTTTTGCCCCATCCACATATTGGGCTTTCGACTGTGAGCTATCTTTTCGGTGGTCAAGTCATGCATAGGGATAGTTTAGGTGTGGAACAAATCATCCTCCCGGGTGAAGTGAATTGGATGACTGCTGGTCGGGGAATTTCGCATTCGGAACGTTTTGAAGATCCGAACTTACTAACCGGCGGTTTGGAAATGATCCAAACATGGGTGGCATTGCCGGAAAAAGACGAAGAAACCCAACCTTCTTTTCGAAATTACAAGCCCGAAGAATTACCGACATTCACCGAAAAAGGTGTATGGATGCGACTAATCGCCGGGGATGCCTATGGATTACGAAGCGATGTCGATACCCATTCTCCCTTATTCTACCTGCATGTCACTCTTGAAGCCGGCACTCCCTTAGCCCTTCCCCAAGGACATGCTGAAAGGGGGCTTTATGTGGTAAAGGGTTTAATCGAGGTCTCGGGTCACCGATACGGTCCGGGCCAATTATTGGTTTTCACCAAGGAGACCGATCCCATGATCATAGCCAGGGAAAACACCACGCTCATGCTACTCGGAGGCGAGCCCCTGGGAGAACGCTATATTTGGTGGAATTTTGTGCATTCACGAAAAGATCGCATAGAGCAGGCCAAGGAAGATTGGCGCCTCGGACGTTTCGAACTTCCACCGACGGATAATGAAGAATTTATTCCCCTTCCGGAGGAGAAATCCCGGCCGTCGGACAATCCACCTGCGCCACCTGCTTTGTCTTAGATGTCTGCAAGCCTAGAAATTGCACTCGAGCGACGAGTGTCTGGCGTGCGTGTGAATATGATTGGTTGTAAACCTTGTAGAAAATACCCAAATTAATTATGTTTGCACGATGATCGTCCTCCAAGGCATAAGCAAAGTTTTTTATAAACAAAAATCAGCGTTCAAAGCGCTGGATAATGTGTCTTTGGAAGTCCCAAAGGGCAAGATTTATGGCGTTATTGGTGCTTCGGGGGCAGGAAAAAGTACCCTCATCCGTTGTGTAAATCTTTTGGAAAAACCCAGTGAAGGCCGTATTATCGTTGATGGACAGGATCTCCTCGGCCTATCACGCAAGGAACTCGCTCATACGCGCCGGCAGATTGGAATGATCTTTCAACATTTTAACCTGCTTTCATCCCGGACCGTATACGGTAACATAGCACTTTCTTTGGAATTAGCGGGAGTGCCCAAGGCTAAAATAGCGGAGCGCGTCAAAGAATTGTTAAAACTCGTAGATCTGGAAGAAAAAATCCATGATTATCCCGCCAGCCTATCCGGAGGGCAAAAACAACGGGTGGCCATCGCCCGGACTTTGGCAAATAATCCTAAGGTGCTGCTTTGCGACGAGGCGACCAGCGCATTGGACCCAGCGACCACCCGATCCATATTGGCCCTTCTCAAGGATATTAATCGAAGACTCGGCATCACCATCTTATTGATTACCCATGAAATGGATGTAGTGAAAGCCATATGTGATGAAGTGGCGATCATTAGTGCAGGTCACTTGATTGAAAAGGCGCCCGTAGGTGAGCTTTTTTCGAATCCGAAAACCGAGCTCGCAAAGCAGTTTATAGCATCTGCCTTACATGTGGAAATTCCGGAACAATATCAGCAAAGCTTATCACCGAACTATTCGGACGGAAAAGTACCCTTGTTAAAACTCGAGATTTCCAGTCAATCCGCTACCACCCCCGTCTTGTCAAACATGTCTCGAAAAGTCGGGGTCGATTTCCAAATTGTCAGTTCTCAATTGGACCATACCGCAGGCATACAGTTTGGCATCATGTTAATCACCCTTTTTGGTGGTGAGGGGCAGAAAGAATATTGGGAGGAAGCGATTTCTTTTTTTGAACAACATCAAATCCGTGTAACACGATTGGGCTATGTCTGAAGCAATGATTCAATTATTAGTGAAAGGAACATGGGAAACCATTGTGATGACCTTTTTATCGGGACTTTTTGGATTCATTTTGGGCTTACCCACCGGCGTAATGCTCTTTTTGACCCGGTCGGGGCAATTGATGGAAAATAAATGGACCAATCGTGTGCTTTCTATCCTGGTCAATATTTTCCGGGCCATTCCTTTTATCATTTTGATCGTGTGGATGATCCCTTTCACTCGAATGTTGGTTGGAACGTCTATTGGGGTCAAAGCAGCTCTGGTTCCTTTGAGCATAGGTGCGGCGCCTTTTGTCGCCAGAATGGTCGAAAACAGCTTGCTCGAAGTACCATCGGGCCTAATAGAGGCTGCCAGAGCACTGGGGGCTAGACCCATGCAGATCGTACGTAAAGTATTACTTCCAGAAGCGCTCCCTTCCATAATTAATGGCGCAAGCATCACGCTGATTGCCTTGGTCGGTTATTCAGCTATGGGTGGAGCCGTAGGCGCGGGCGGTTTGGGCCAGATCGGATATCAGTACGGCTATGTGGGCTATGATGTGGTCGTGATGAATACGGTTTTGATCCTACTAGTTGCTTTCGTATTTTTAATTCAATTCATGGGTGATCAGTTCTCTAAGAGAGTGGACCATCGCTAAAAACAGTATACTACAAAAATTCTTACTCAATATTAAATAATATGAAATTAAACTACTTTCATTATTTGACCCTGGTTTGCTTAAGCGCCTTGACCCTATCTTCATGTGGAGGCGGTAATAAAACGTCCGATCCGAACCATATCAAAGTGGGCGTACAATCCGGACCAGAATTCGCATTGGCCGAAGCGGCTAAAAAAGTGGCAGAAGAACGATTCGGTCTGAAAGTGGAATTGATTCAATTCAACGATTATGTATTGCCCAATGAAGCACTGCGACAGGGCGACATTGATGTAAATGTGTTTCAGAATAAACCTTACCTGGATGTTCAAACCGAACAGCGTGGATATGATTTTGCGATCGTAGGGAACACCTTTGTTTATCCATTGGCCGGCTATTCCAAAAAGATCAAAAGTGTCAATGAATTGGAGAATGGAAACACAGTATTGATCCCAAATGATCCAACGAATGGAGGACGTGCCTTGCTGTTAATGCAGGATGCGGGATTGATTACGTTGAAAGCGGATGTGGGGCTGCTGCCGACCCTGAACGATGTGATAGAAAACCCGCTGGATCTTCGGATTATGGAGTTAGAGGCGCCTCAACTGCCCCGTGCTTTGGATGATAGAAATGTAACCATCGCTATCATAAACAACACTTTTGCGACACCCATTGGTCTCATCGCTGGTCGGGACGGTTTGTTTGTAGAAGATAAAGATTCACCTTATGTCAATTTGGTAGTCAGTAGGCAAGATAATAAAGACGAGGAAAAAGTTCAGAAGTTTTTACAAGCTTATCAATCGGAAGAAGTGGAAGCCGCCGCAGAACGTGAGTTTCAAGGTAGTGCGATAAAAGGTTGGTAAACTATCTGGCATGATTCTTTCTCCATGGGAAATCAAGAAAACAGCCCTAATCGTTGAGTGATTGGGGCTGTTTTCGTTTGGGGCACAAATGCGGTGATTGTCTATTTCGATGATTCCGAACTGTTTACATAGCGTTCGAAAAACTCATAGGTTCTAAGCATTTGATCTATTCGCTGGCGATTATCGCCGGAGCGCGTCAGCTCATGATCGCCATTTGGATGACGAACGTACTCCACCTCTTTTCCTAACTGTTTCAGGCTTTTATACAACATCTCACTCTGAATCACTCCCGTTCTTAAGTCCACCTCTCCATGGAAAATTAAGAATGGAGTTTGGACCTGATGTACATAATTATAGGGAGATTGTTCTTCCAAGATCGCACGCACTTCCGGCTCCCAAGGATAACCACCAAAGTAGCGAGGCACTAAGCTGGAGGCATTACCTTCTCCGTAAAAGGTCGTCAGATGATAAACTCCGCGCTGAGCCGAGGCTGCTAAAAATCGATGGTCGTGGCTAATTATCCAATTGGTTAAATAGCCTGCATAAGAACCGCCCGTGACCATTAATTTATCGGGGTCAGCCCAACCTTCTGCCACGGTCAGATCTAAAGCTGTCAACACATCACGTGCAGGTCCTTCTCCCCAATCCCGATAGTTTCCTTGCAAGAATTCTACACCATAACCACCTGACCCTCTTGGATTACTATATACAATCCCGTACCCTTGCGCAGCAAAATATTGATATTCATGCCACATGCTGGCTACTCCTGGTCCCCACATGGAAGCTGGACCGCCGTGAATTTGTAGCAGTAATGGGTATTTTTTACCTTCTTCATAATGCAACGGTTTCATCACCCAATACTCTACTTCCAGTCCTATTTCATTGGTGAAACTGTGTTTCTCGACAGGAACCAATTCGCGATCTTCCAACCAGGATGAGTTAAAATCAGAAATGACTTGAGCATTTTGACGATTCCTGTCTGCGATGTATAATTCAGAAGGATTGTGAATGTCGGTCTGAGAATAAATCAATAGATTTTCTCCGACTACAAAATTGTTGATGCCTACATCTTCACTGCTTAATTTATCCAATTGGTCCGATGCTAAGGTGTAGCGATATAGAACTGTACCGCCATTTTGCTGCGCAGTGAAATAAAATTGTCCCCCAGAAGGGTCAAAAGTGACACTGGAAGCTTGCCGATCCAAATCCAATACCACAGACTTACTTTGGTTCCCATTTCGCGTCACAATATGTAGCTCAGGAATGACCAGTGTATCGATGAGGGTGCGCGAATACACGATGGTTTTTCCATTCGGAGAAATGGCCTGTAGGCGAATCGAAGCGTTCTCATCACGCAACACCTCGGTCATTTCACCGGTATTTAAATGGATGCTGTATACGGCTGATTCCTGTACTCTTTCTGGATTGTTGGTGGAAGGTTTGCGTCCCGATACCCAAATGTGATCGTTATCTATAAATTGTACCCCACCATAAGAAGCGTATCCAGTCGTTAATTGAATGGGTTCAGTTTTAGCTTCGGCATCCAATACGAACAAGTGACTCACACTGGATCCGGTGGTGGTAGCGCGTTCGCCTTGAAACCTCAATTTATTAATAACCTTCGCTTTGCGATCTTTCTCATTTTGCAATAAATAGGCTCTAACTTCCTCCATGCTGCCGTTAGGATCAGCATTGGACGTGGTTTGGGTCAGGAAGCTATTATCCGAAAATCCCGGCTTTTCCAGGCTCCAGTCCGGCAAAGTCAAGCCCGGGTTGACCACCGAATCTACCGCATAATTCTCAAACGAAAAAGAGGCGCTGAATACGATTTTCTTTCCATCCGGACTCCAGCGAGGTGATGAAGCACCGTATTTAAAATCCGTTAATTGAATGGGGTCTCCCCCATCCATATGCATGATGAATAATTGAGATCGTCCATTCGCAGAACGTGTAAACAAAATTTTCTTACCATCTGGTGAAATTTGAGGTTGGCCAAATCCACCTTGTCCAGAAGTCAAGGGACGATAATGAGGTTCCGGGTCGAACCGCAGGATGTACCATTGGTTTTTGTAGGAATGTTCCCATTTACGATCGCCATCTGTCACACTACGAAGGGAGAATATCGCAAAATCTTCCGTAGGGCTGAGCATAATATTTCCCACATTCTGAATTTGGAGTAAATCAGTTACTTTGATCCCAGTCTTACTGGATTGGGCCCCCGCGGTGAGTACCAAAATGGAGAAGGTAAAAAACAAGTAAATTTTTTTCATTATTTTAATGTTTAAACGATGTGAATGATTCGAATTGGCAAAATTAATTTAGCGGTTTTCGGTCGGTTCCGGTCTTTCTTTTAATGGCCCTGTATAGCGGCATTCCCCGGCCATAATGGGGATGGACAAATGGTTTTCCAGCGGAGGAATCGGACAGCGATATCCCCCACTATATGCACAGAGCGGATTATACGCTTTATTGAAATCGATCATCATTTTCCCTTGCGCATCGATGTCCTGTGTGGATAGGTCCAGATATCGCCCTCCATCATATGTGAAATCACCATTCGTCAAGTCCAAAAAGGGCACAAAGAGATGGTTTTTATAAACCGAATCCCTAAATAATCGTGTACTTCTATAAAGGGTCAATGCCTGAATTGGTCCATCTCCAATCTGAAATCGGGCTATCCCGTACCGAACATATTCGGAGGTAGTACCCGCATAGGTAGGCATCTGAAAGGGTTGTTCAGCAAATAAAATTTCCACTTCAGCTTCCACCTTATACTCAGAATTAGGCTCAAAATAGGATAGATAAATAGAATCCGCCGAAATCAAAGGAAATCCCTCATCTCGATAGAATCCATCAAAACGATCCGTCCAGAACGAAATAATTTCTTGGGTATGCGATGCATTTTCTTGACCTATGGTTTTCACATAGGGCAGAAAGAATAAAAAACCCAGCAATAGACGAAAATGTACCTGTACGTTAATCATAATTTCTTGGTTCATGCCAAAACTACTTAAAATATTCTTTATTTCATGTATCAAAACCATGATGTAAGAGCCTCCAAAGTGGTAAATGGCGAAGTTTTTGCACCTTTTAAATTATGATGCAAAACAAACTTCCCAGACATACCTACGATCATGGAATTATTGGAAACTGTGCTTACATTGCTCATATTGCCAATGATACATCCGTCTGTTGGCTTTGTTGGCCAGATTTTGATAGTTCATTTGTATTTGGCTCTCTACTAGACCGATCCAAAGGTGGTGATTTCAGTATATTGCCGCTTGGCGAATTTAAGACAACACAATATTACATTGAAAACACCAATGTATTGTGCACCGAAATCACCACATCAGATGGCAAATATCGGGTAACAGATTTTGCCCCCAGGTATAAAAAAGAAGGAGATTATTATAGGCCGAGAAGTCTGTACAGAATTATTGAACCATTACACGGGACGCCTAAAATTAAAATTACATGCCAGCCCCGAGGAAAGTATGGCCGGGAGACCTTTCGGTCCATGGCGAGCGAGCATTTCATTGATTATCGTTTGAAATCGGAAAGGCTTGTCCTGGAATCCAATATCCCCATGGCGTCCGTTGTCGATTCGGCAGAAATCACATTAGATAAAAAGATAGTTTTGGCTTTGCATTATGGCGAGAAACCTGTAGAACCTGGTTTTGAAAAAGCGGAGCAATGCTTGAGATCGACCATTGCCTACTGGCGCAGCTGGACCAAACATGCGACCATTTCACCATTTGCCCAAGAACTGGTTATTCGTTCTGCCTTAGCTTTGAAAATTCATCAATTTGAAGATACCGGCGCCATTATCGCAGCCAGCACTACCAGCCTTCCAGAATATCCCGGCTCTGGACGAAATTGGGATTATCGGTTTTGCTGGCTTCGAGACAGCTATTACGTGGTGACCGCATTGAACCATATCGGGCAGTTTGAAGAAATGGAAATGTATGCTCAATATATTCACCGTATTAGCCAATTAAATCCCCAGCGATTACAACCCTTGTACAGCATTCACGGAGAAGCGAAACTCAAAGAAAGTCAATTGGACCATTTAGAAGGCTATCAGGGAAATAAACCGGTCCGGATTGGGAATCAAGCTTATGAGCATATTCAAAACGACGTCCACGGACAGGCGATGATTGCCCTGCTACCCTTATATACCGATCACCGATATGTGTTTAGGGAACGTACGGATACCGGTCTTTGGGTCAATTTTATTCTGGACAAAATCGAAGCGACCATTCACGAAAAAGATGCCGGAATCTGGGAATTTAGGGATATTGCCAATCGGCATTGCTATTCTAATTTATTTCAATGGGCAGGGTGTGCGGCAGCCATTAAGATCGGGCACACCATAGGCAAACCGGCCATCGTTCAACGGGCGAAAAAGTTAATGAAAATTGCTGCGGATTATATTGAAGATTGTTACGACCCCGATAAAAAAGCGTATCATCATGCGGCGGAGGGTAATTCTATGGATGCCAGTACGCTGCAACTGATCATGATGAATTACCTGGATCCCAATTCCCAAAAAGCCAAAGATCATTTAAGCGCGCTAGAAAAAACTTTAAAAACACCGGAAGGGCTGTTTTATCGGTATAAATATCCCGACGATTTTGGGAAACCAAAATCTACCTTTCTGATTTGTGCGTTTTGGTATGTAGAGGCTTTAGCTTGTGTAGGCCGCTTGGATGAAGCGATAGAAACTTTTCACCGTTTGAGCACTTACAGCAATGAGTTGATGTTGTTTAGCGAAGATGTGACGGAGTCCGATGGTAGCCAATGGGGTAATTTTCCGCAGGCTTATAGCCATGTTGGTTTGGTCAATGCTGCGTATAGAATCAGCATGAAATTGGATAAGCCCCTATTCCTTTATTAAAAGACTTTGGAGCAATCGCCTAATTTCTCGGTGCGAAGGAACAAAAATTCGGGCATTGGAGTTTCCAGCACCCACTTTCACTGACAGGGCGTCCGCTGGAAGTATGGAAAATATATCTTCATCGGTGCGGTCGTCTCCAGCCGCCAAGATAAAATCGTAGGGTTTCTTAGCAGAAGAAAGTAAATCCAAAACAGCGGTGCCTTTATTGATTCCAGCATGCCGTACTTCGATCACTTTATTACCCTCCAACACTTGCAATCCAAATGAAGCGGCATAATCACGTAAGCTATCCACCAATTCTCCGGAGCGGATCATGCCTAAATCAGTTTGAACCTTTCTATAATGCCAAGCGATCGAATGACTCTTTTGTTCCACACGAGCTCCTGGCGTACGGTCTGCGAAAATATTCATCAATTCCAAAATTTGGGCTTGCCACAAGTTTGAAAGTTCGGATCTCACTTCCCAACGTTTTCCAATTTCCTTACTCCAGACGCCATGCTCCGCAATTAATCGGATGTTTTTATCACCAAACCACGCTTCCAACTGCTCGTGCATGCGACCACTGATGATCACCACTTGATTTTTGGGATCCGCCATCAACGCATCGAGCAGTTCGTTTAAGGCAGGATCCGGAGTCGCCATTTCGGGTTCCTGCTGAAATCCCACAAGAGTACCATCGTAATCCAATAATAATAATCGATTATTCGCTTTTCGATAATTGGTTTTAATTTTCTGTTCCAGAAATATGTTCATACGCTTGGTTTTTCGACGTTCCTGCATTTGGCGAACTTCCTTTAATTTATCAAAGAATGACTCTGACCAGACATGTACATTAAAACGAACCACTACACGTTGTAAGGCACGCATTCTGTTGTGCACCTCTTTTTCAGGCATTTCCAAAGCGCTGCGAATCGCTTGGGCGGATTCACTGATATTCGTGGGATTGATTATAAGTGCATCGACCAATTCATGAGATGCTCCCGCCATTTCACTGAGGATCAGCACACCGGCTTGATCACTTCTACTGGCAACGTACTCTTTACACACCAAATTCATCCCGTCTCTCATGGGGGTGACCAAACACACATCTGCCATCGCATAAATGGCCGCCAACTCGGTTATCGGGAAAGATTGATAAAAATAGGCGACAGGCTGCCAATCCATCTCACCCCATTCTGCATTGATCCGACCCACTTCCCGATCAATCTGGTTTTTTAACATTTCGTACTGAGGTACATTGTCCCGAGATGGCACGACGATCATATAGAGTACCACCTGCCTGTGATATTGAGGATTGTCCTCCAAGAAAGTTTCATAGGCCATCAGTCGCTGAAGAATACCTTTACTGTAATCTAATCTATCCACAGAGAGTAGGATTCTTTGATCCTCAAAAGTCTCTCGGATACGCTCCTTCTGAAGTGCGACTTCCGTGCTTTTTGCCAGCTGAACAAATTTCTCGGTATCAATACTGATCGGAAAAGATTCTACGATCAATGTTCGGCCTTCGTATTCCAATTTACCTGCATGCGCATGTGCCCCTAAAATTCTACTGGCAGAGCTGACCAAGTGTCGAACGTCATCATAGGTTTGAAAACCGAGCAGATCTGCACCCATCAAGCCTTTCAATAAGTCCTCTCTCCAGGGGATCAATCGAAATAGCTCTTGAGATGGAAAGGGAATATGCAAGAAAAAACCAATGGTGATATCCGGCAACGCCTTCCGCACCATCATGGGTAATAAAAGTAACTGATAATCGTGTATCCAAACGATATCATCTTCTTTGGCATGCGCCAGAATTTGGTCGCAAAATAGTTGGTTTACCTTAACATAATGTTCCCAATAGGCAGATTCATAGTTGGAATAGGTAGAAATATAATGAAAAATAGGCCAAAGAATTTCATTGGAAAAACCTTCATAGTAGCCTTTAATTTGCTCCTCGTTCAAAAACACTGGAACAATCCGTTTCGGAATTAATTGGTCCTCAATCTGCTTTTTTTCAATTTCGTCTGTGGCGACCATGCCCGGCCAACCTATCCAAAGTGTGTCGTCTTGACTAAAAATAGCCGACAATCCCGTGGCTAAACCTCCTTCACTCTCATGCATGCATAATTCATCCTCTTCCCTGGTCCATCTGACGGGTAGTCTATTGGAAACAATAATTGTTTTGCTCATTTTAAGCCTCTATTCTTGTAATTGGTGTATATTATTTTCAAGCAATAAGAGTACCAAGGTGACCGCTTCAGCGATGATTTGCTCCGGGCTGCCTTCCAATACATATCGTTTAGCACAGTCTATTTCGCCCATTCGGAGGTAGATATAGGTCGTGCCCACTGGATCTTCCTCACTAACCGCTGGGGATTCAAAGGCGAAACCTGTCACCGCTACAAAAAGTTTACCTTGAGGGAAGTTTCTAGCTAAACCGTCTGTTAAGGCTTTGGTCACTTCAGGTGAGACACCGCCATACCGCTCGATCAATCTAGAGTCTACGCCGAGGCAGGTCGATTTAATTTCATCATCATAGCAAACTATGCTACCCATAAGATAATCTCCCGCATTCACCCCAAGACTGAGGTGCGCGGCGATCGCTCCTGCTGTCATGCTTTCTGCCAGCATCAATTTGAGTTGATGACGGGCCAACAGGCCGCTCACGCGTTGAATCAATAAAGGATCGACTGCTGTCATACAATGCCGTTAACAAAAATCATTTAGAAAATATGGGACGATCATAAGGGACCTTTCGGTGTGTCGATTGGCTCCTCTAAGGGTACATCATCCGGATTTAAATCCTCGTCGAATTCAGTATGAAGTTCCCGATCTGCCCCTTCCTTATCCTCCCCCTCATCGGAATCCGGGTCCGGAAATTCATTCGGATTTTTGATCGGTTCCGGTGCGGGATCCGGTTCTTCGATGGGATATGGATTTGGAATCCCAGAGGGATCGGGCAGTGTTTCGGGCTCGGGCACACCTCCCGGCTCCGGAATACCAAAAGGATCCTGATCCCGATCGGGATCAGGACTGTGAAGCGGATCGGCAGAACGATCGGGATGAAAAAGTCCTTCAGGACTATGTCCGCGCATTAAATTTTGCCTAATCATGACCTTCAGTTTTTACGATTTTATTATAAATTCCCATTAATAAAAATGGAGCTGCCCATTGGCCCACAAATAAAGCAGATTTATCCTTACACATCCCTTTTAAGCAAGCAGACACACCCATGGTCACTAAAGCAGCCCCTAAATAGACCGTTGAAGGTAACTGTGAGGTCCCCTTCTCTATTATTTTGGTCAATGTTCCTTCGTTTCCTGTTCCTATAGCCATAATATTTTGAATTTAAATATGTTGCTTCAATTTCTTTCTCTTTCTCCATTCCAATTAGGAG
>DASRQK010000095.1:0-2182 GCA_035645875.1 Sphingobacteriaceae bacterium
TATGGAGGTGGATCGTTCTCCAGTAGCGAAACCCTGTTGGATGGATGTGGTATATCCAAAGTTCAATGCACGCCTCCATTTGAGTTATTTTGCTTTCTCAAGTCCTCAGGAGTTTTCCAGCTTGTTGGAAGATGCGCACAAATATGCTTTTTCGCATGTGGCTCAGGCTTCGGCCATCGAACAGTCTCGGATCAATATCCCGGATGAAGCGGTGTATGGTGTCTGGTATGATATTGGTGGGAATGTAGCTTCTAACCTTCAGTTTTTTGTGACGGACAGTAGTCGACATTATTTAAGAGGAGCCTTGTATTTTAACGAAGCTCCGAGGATTGATTCCATTCAACCTGTTTTGGAATTTTTGCGGGTGGATGTCGAAAGAATGGTGGAGACTTGGCGCTGGCAGTAGTTTTATACCCTGAGTTCAGTATATTTGACAAAATAGTGATTTATCATGGTGCAGATTCAGAAATTTACTTTTAACCCCTACCAAGAGAACACCTATCTACTTTATGAAGATTCGGGGGCTTGTGCGATCATTGATCCAGGGATGTATGGGCCGGAGGAACAAAAACAATTGGTCGATTTTATAGCGGACAAGGGCTTAAAGCCAGAGTTGCTTTTGAATACGCATTGTCATATTGATCATGTTTTAGGCAATCATTTTGTCCACGAGACCTATGGTTTGATGCCGCAATTCCATGAACTTGAGTTACCCGTTCTGGTGGAGGTTCAAAATTACGCGCCGCAAATGGGTTTCCGCTACGATGTCTCGCCGATTGGAGAAACATTTCTCCCGAATGAAGGGACGGTGCGATTCGGAAAGCAGGAATTACAACTCATTTTCGCTCCCGGACATTCTCCGGGACATCTTTGTTTCTATCATCCAGGACAGGGTTTTTTAATCGGCGGGGATGTGTTATTTTATAATAGTATAGGTCGTACTGATCTGCCAGGAGGCAATCACGATCAATTACTTCAAAGTATTCGCGAAAACATCTATTCTCTACCTGAAACCACGATCGTCTATCCCGGGCACGGTCCTGAAACGCTGGTGGGGGATGAGAAAGTGTCGAACCCCTTTGTAAGCGCAATCTAAATCCGATGAAACTGGCATTCTACTTTGCAAAGCGTTATTTCTTTTCAAAGAAATCGATACATGCCATCAATATCATTTCGGGCATCAGTGTGATTGGCGTCTTGGTTAGCTCGGCGGCCTTGATCACCATTTTATCCTTTTACAATGGACTCGAAAAACTGATTCTTTCCATGTACAGTTCTGTGGCGCCGGAACTGCTGGTGGAGCCTTCCCGGGGAAAACTTTTTGATCCGGAGTCGCATGATAAGCTCTGGGAGTGGGCAGATCATCCAGAAGTGGCCTCTTTTCAGCCTGTCTTAGAGGAAAAGGTATTGGTCCAATATGGTAATTTTCGTTTCATCGCCCGGTTGAAAGGGGTAGGTGATCGCTATTTGGAGACTTGGTTAGCCGACTCCATGTTGTTTCATGGCGATTTTGTCATCCGCGATCAGGGTAGGGATTTGGCAGTGATTGGGCATGCGGTGGATCGTAGTTTGGGCGTGTCATTAATGGATCAACAGGCTCCTTTAGAATTGTTTTCCCCAAGAAAAGGGGTGTCTGTTCGTGCAAATCCGGCTGAAGAATTCAATGTGCAAACCATTGTGGCTTCGGGTGTAATGGGCGGACATGAGGAAATCAATGATTTAATGGTGGTGCCCATGGACTTTGCACGTGATCTTTTCGGTGAATATGTGGGCATTTCAGCGATAGAAATCAATCTCAAACCCGGAACGAAGTCGTCGACCATTCACCAAGAGCTAAAGACGGCTTTAGGCCCTAATTTAAACGTTTTGAATCGGGAGGAACAAAACCCGACCTTATACAAAATTATTCGCTCTGAAAAATGGGCGATTTTTGCGATTTTGACTTTCACAGGTTTTATTGCCGTACTCAATATTATTGGCTCGCTCACGATGCTGGTGATCGATAAACGCAAAGACATCGCTGTACTGAAGGGGATGGGGGCCAATGACCGCTTGATCAGCCGGATTTTCTTTTTAGAAGGCATGATGATCTCTATGATCGGTTGCGTTACTGGTTTATTGATTGGTTTAGCGGTTAGTTATTCTCAGGAACGCTTTGGATGGCTGAAGTTTAGTCAAGCAG
>DASRQK010000096.1:0-3138 GCA_035645875.1 Sphingobacteriaceae bacterium
AAAGTCAGAATTTCTTCCATCTATATACACAGGGATAATGTTTTTTTTATATTTCTTTGCCTTACTGATAAAACTCTTCTTCCATTCCAGATCACGAATCGCTCCATTCCGCTTCCGAGAGACTAAACCAGCCGGAAAAACCAATAAGGCATGTTCATCGGCATAGGCTTCTTCGATCAATTTCGAATTTCTACGTCCCTGTGCACCTAATGTATTTACGGGAACAAAAAGAGGTTGAAGGTTCTTGATGTTCAGTAGGAGATCATTGACCAAAAACTTAATATCCTGACGGTGTTTGCCCACGGCATGCATGAATGCAATGCCATCCAAACCACCCAGTGGATGGTTCGAAGCAAAGATTACCCCGCCTTCCAGTGGGATATTCTCAGCACCTTCCAATCGGACATCTACACACAATTCCTGTGTGAGTAAGGCGTCCACAAACTCTAAACCATGGAGGTGCCCAATGTGATCCATTACCTCATTAATATCGTCTTCGTGCACGATCCGCTCCAGATAGCGCAGCACAAATCGGGGCATCCAACGCAGTAATTTTGGGTTTTTCCTCCGAATCACATCGCGAATGACAATGTATTTTCCTTCGTTTTCCTGAGCTTCCATCCTTAGTCTAGTGTTTCGCAAACATAATTAACTAATCGGATTTTAACACTGAAATTTTCGTTTTTCTGCAAATTGTGCTTATGTTTACATCATCTTTGGGTAATCCAAGTACTATGAATATAATAGAAGCCATCGAGAAAAAAGACTTTCATCTGTCCCCGACCGATCGCCTAACCACAGCGAGGGAACGTATGGATCGTCATGGGTTCAATGCCCTTCCGGTGGTGGAGGAGAATGTGCTATCAGGCCTTCTTACTAAAGAAGAGATCGAATCCTATACGCATGAAATAGATTCTCCTGCTGATCCCAGCATCGGGAAAGCGGGATTAAACTATTATAAAACTGTTTATCTTTTCGAACAGCAACATCTATTCGATGCCATTCCCCTCATGGATGCCCACCAGACTAATGTCCTTCCGATTATCGACGAACAACATCACTACCTGGGTATGGTCACTTGGGCGGGACTTGTTCGGGGCATTAATACGATCATGGATTGCGAGCGCCCGGGCAGCATGCTGGTGCTGGAAGTGGGTCAACGGGACAATGCCTTATCGCACATTGCGCATATTGTAGAATCCACTGACGCCCAAATTCTAAGCTCATTTACACGCCAGATTCCCGACTCCACCCGTCTGGAAATCACCCTCAAGATCAGCAGCAGTTCACTATCATCCGTGATGTCGGCATTACTCCAAGCGGATTACACGATTAAAAACACCTATCACAGCGATTTGGACAGGGATGACTTAAATGCGCGCTTCGAGCATTTGATGAATTACATTAACATGTAAGTCCTGAACATGACATTGAACCATATGAAGATAGCGATTTACGGCCGAGAATTTCAACCTGCGGTCATCCCCTATGTACAGCAACTATTTGATTTTCTGGCGGAAAGAAATGCCGAATTGCATATTTTCGATAAATTTTACCATTTCCTGGACGGTAAAGGCCTGTGTCAATCCGGATTTCACACCTACTCCAAGCATGAGCAGCTGACCGAGGATTTCGACTTTATGCTCAGTTTAGGTGGGGATGGTACCATGCTCGCGGCAGTTTCCATCGTAGGTAATTCGGGTATTCCCGTAGCCGGGATTAATTTTGGTCGACTTGGTTTTTTGGCCAGTATCAATAAGGATGATATCGAAAGGTGTTTGACTGAAATCATGACGGGACAATATCAGATCGAAAAAAGGGTATTGCTTTCTGTGACATCACCCGACAGCCCCCTTTTTGGGGCTAAACATTTCGCATTGAACGACATAACGGTCTTCAAATACGACAGTTCGGCGATGATTACCGTGGAGGCTTATCTGGATGGCCAATTTCTGAATTCCTATTGGTCCGATGGATTAATCGTCGCTACTCCTACCGGTTCGACGGCCTACTCATTAAGCTGTGGTGGCCCAATTATCACGCCTGGGAGCAATAATTTTGTGGTAACCCCCATGTCGCCCCATAACTTGAATGTACGCCCCGTGGTCATATCCGGAGATTCGGTCTTGGAATTAAAAATTGACAGCAGAAGTGAGCGATACCTATTAACCTGTGACTCCCGAACAAAAACCTTGGACACTTCGATACGCTTGGAAATCCGACGCGCAGACTTCGAAATCAACCTCATTCGGCTGCAGGGGGATGAATATTTCGAAACGCTTCGAAACAAATTATTATGGGGCCTGGACGCACGCGCATACTAAGCTGTAATAAGGCGTTAATTTAACTACCTGATTCGGCGAATAGTATTATATTTGTACCCTTGAACAAGGATTTACCCGGATGTATCCAAAAAAGCCCATACTGATATTGATCATGCTCCTCACTGTAGGACCGAGTGCGTTCGCGCAGGGTTTCTTTAGGAATAAAGCTTTTCAGTCTGATTATATCGAATTGGGAATCCATACAGGACCTTCCATTTACCTGGGAGAATTAAACAACAACTTGATTGGTTTTGATCAGGTCAATCCCTTTGAATACAGTTCCTGGAGTGCCGGCGCTTCATTAAAACAATATTTTGCCTCTACGTCTGCGGGAGATCGAACTTGGGGAATTCGTTTAGACTATCATTTCACGCAGCTAAATGGTACGGGGGCGGAGCCCAATGCGCCGGTCAGTGCTGATCCAGACCACTTTTTGCGATTTTCGAACCGCATTCATGAGTTCGCCATATTGGGTGAGTTCCAGTTTTGGGAATTCAGACCTACCAGAGAAAGATTTTTAATTACGCCTTATGTTTTCGCGGGAGTGGGCGGGATGTATCATCATCCTAAGGCGCCAGATAATTCGGGTTCCATGCATTCATTAATAGACCAGTTGGTGGAGCTTAACGATCCGCAATACGGCCTCAACGACCAAGGGGTTGAACAATTAACAGGGTTCGACAAGGAAAGCAAGTGGGTGGCTCATATTCCCTTTGGAGCAGGGGTAAAGTATAATTTATCAGGACCACTTACCTTAGGAATAGAGCTCAACTATCGGTACGCCTTTACCGATTTTCTGGATGGTATCGGTTCA
>DASRQK010000097.1:0-2843 GCA_035645875.1 Sphingobacteriaceae bacterium
CAGACAGCCTCATAGCCGGAACCGACCTGCGGGTAATGACCTATAATGTACACCTTTTTCGGGAATTTGGACAAACGAAGAATGAACCCGATATTAAAGACCAGGCATTGGAATTGATCCGGAAGGCCGATCCAGACTTGATCTGCATACAGGAATATTATACGAGAAAAAAAGGACAACACGATATCAGTGAGCTCTTCAGAAATGCATTGGGCCTAAAATATCAATATATTCACTCCACGGCGGAAAACGAGTTTGAGTCCTACGGATTAGCGATCTTTTCCAAGCACCCCATCGTCTCCTCAGGTCATTTACCAGATTTTGAACAGGGCGTGAACAGCATTATTTTTGCGGATGTGGAGAAGGAAGGCCGGGTATTCCGTGTTTATAATGTACACCTGCGATCTTACGGCTTCCAACAGGAAGATTACGATTTTATCGCCGGACCGATCGAAGAAAGCATGGAAAAGAGGATCAGCTCCACCAAAAGAATTGGGAATCGATTGAAAAAAGCATTTACGCTTCGAAGTTTGCAAGCCCGCTCGCTGAGGAAGCATTCAGAAGAAAATACGAAGCCCGTATTGATCATGGGTGATTTCAACGACACGCCGCTCTCTTTCGCTGTCAATCATGTGGGAAAAGGCATGCAAAACACCTTTCAGAAAAAGGCTTGGGGATGGGGACAAACCTATAATGGCGATTTTCCAAACTTCCAGATCGATTATGTGCTGGCCAGTCCCGATTTTCAGGTGCTGAGGTATGAAATTATTCGGGAGAAGTTATCGGATCATTATCCGGTTTTAGTCGACCTTGTTCTGTAGCGGAATAGCCATTTGCTCCACGGCTTCTTTCGCCTCCAAATGCGCCAATGCCGCATTAATGACCGGATCACGACGGTTCTTGGTTTTGAAATAGGCGTCACTTCCAAAGTAATACCGTGCTAAAAGCGCCTCTATTTCGGCGCTCATTCGCCCCTTAAGACTGTGCTCAGATGTTTCGGTCTCCGCCGAACCTCTTTTTTTTATTGGTCCCACGTCCATCCCGCGCTCTTCAACGAAGTCTATAAACTCCTCGAATTCCTGATCTGGTAAAAAATAGCCTTTTAGGTAATTCTCAATCGCAAATGCCGGGACTCCGCTGGTCAGGCGCCCATATACAAACTCATGTAGGAGGCCTTGCCGATAAATCATCTGATAGAGCGGATTTTGTTCTGTTTCATCGACTTGAACTTCGATGTCCGGACGAATTCCGCCCTGAACCACCATAAATTGGCCAGAATCAAGGCCTTGATTACTCACCTGCGGGCGTTGGATACTTCTTCCCAATGGGGTATAGTAGCGCGCGACCGTTAAGTTCAGCACCGAACCGTCCCCCAGTCCAAAGCGCTCTTGAATCACCCCCTTTCCGAAGGATCGTCTACCGATAATCGTGCCTCGATTATAGTCTTGAATAGCGCCCGCCACGATCTCGCTGGCCGAAGCAGAATTCTCGTCGATCAACACCACCAAGCCCATGTCGATGAAGTGTCCGCCATTGCGAGCGGTATATGTGGTGCGTGGATCATGCGTTCCTTCTGTATAAACAACGGGGCTGCCATCAGGCAAAAATAGCCCGGCTAAATCGATGCCGGCGGACAGGTATCCGCCTTTATTTCCCCGCAAGTCTAACAAAACATTGGTCGCTCCTCTTTTCCGGAGACTTTCTATGCGCTGCCGGACATCTTGCACGGTTTGCGAACCAAAATTACTGATGCGAATATAGGCCACATTCGACGTTAACATGTAACCAGCGTCGATGGAACTCACTTCATAGTGATCCCTCACGATTTCCAACGGAAAAGGTTCTTCCGTACCCACGCGATCGACCGTCGCTACCATTACGGAACCTTTTCTGCCTTTGATCAACTTTTCCAGCTTGGATGTGCTGACTTGAACCCCCGCGATGGGCTCGTCATCGATCGCCAAAATCTGATCGCCCACTTTTAATCCTGCCACTTGAGCAGGCCCATTTGGAACCATTCCGACCACTAATATGGTATCATGTAACAGGTAGAATTCGACGCCTATACCTTCAAAACTTCCTTCCAGCTCCTGGCTGTTCTGTCGCGCGTCTTCAGGCGGGAGATAATCAGAATGTGGATCCAGTCGGGAGATCATTTCACTGATGATGGCATGCTGTAAACTGTCCAGGTCTACGCTATCTACATAGTTTCCAGAAATCAGGTCTAAGGTACGCTGTACTTTACTGGCATGCTCTTGGGTAGCAATAGGCAAAATGGGGGTAGCAACAGGTTGATTTTGCCTGTTTTGCACATTGTAGTTTTGACCCAATAAAATGCCCATAAAGAGCACAAGGGCATAAGTCGCCGCTACAAACAAATTTCGTTTTGTCCCTTTTTGCATGCTATGCGTTTAGTATCTTTGTAATATACAAAAATTGATCCCAATTCTATGCACGAAATCGAGCCATTTTATCGCTGGAGAGATGAATACATCGCGGCTGAGGACGAATATTCTCCCTTTTATGGTACCGAATACAGTGAGTTCGAATTTGATAAACAAATTTACAACTTTCTTCTACATCCGCAATGGGATTCATTCGGTTCCACGACCTTATATGCTAAAATATTATACAGTGATTACGAGGCAGGCTTTAGCATCATCGAATTGATAGGTGAATGGAATGACACAATCGACAATGATATTATGATGCTAAAAAGAGAAGTGGTGGACGTGCTGGTGGATAATGGTATCACAAAATTTATTCTCATCGGTGAAAATGTCCTCAATTTTCATTCTTCGGACGATAGTTATTATGAGGAATGGTTCGACGATATCGCGGAC
>DASRQK010000098.1:0-4443 GCA_035645875.1 Sphingobacteriaceae bacterium
ATGATCGAAATGGAATATGCGAAGCTCACATTCTCCGATCTGGATTTAGCGCTATTCTCCAGGTCACAGCGTATTCATACGGCAGCGCTCCTGATAGAAGAAGGAAATATTCATGTGTCCAATAATCGCCTTTATCCGCGCCGCATCGTGAATAAAATCGGCAAGTCGCCCCATCAGGAATTGATGAAACTGAATCATCCGATCAAAATAGATACTGTTTTCGTGGACAATACGCATATTTCATATTCGGAAATCAGTGAAAAATATCATCAGGAAGGAGCGATTACTTTCGAGCGCACATCGGGGTGGTTAGCGAATGTGACCAATGACTCCTTGTCATTGGCCCAGGATCAAATCGCCACGGCTGATTTGACGACCTACGTGATGAATCAGGGACAGCTGCATGCGCTATTCACCTTCGACATGCTGGATGAACGCGGAGCTTTCACCTACAAAGGCACACTCGGTCCAATGAACGGAAAGGCCTTTAACCGAATTTTGACGCCCTTACTTAGTGCTGAAATCGGCTCGGCAAACATTCGGGGTTTGCGGTTCGAAATGCAGGGGCATGACCATCGAAATTGGGGAAACTTGTGGTTCGATTATGAAGACATGAAGGTCAATTTGATGCAAATGGACGAAGCCGGGAATTTTTCAAGGAAAAAACTGGTGTCTTTTTTGGCCAATGAATTGTTAATCAATGACAGCAATCCCAGTAAAAATGGCAATTATATTGTAGGCCGTATTAATTATCAACGCCCTGCTGAATTCTCATTCTTTAAGACCCTGTGGAAAAGTCTATTAGAGGGAATCAAACAGACAGCCGGAATCACACCGGAACGAGAGGCGCGGATTACGAGTACGGCTGAATCAGCCCAGGTCATCAAGGAAAAATCAGAATCGGTGTTCCAGTCGCTTTTCCGAAGAAGAGACCGCTCGAACGATCAAAACGACAAATAATGTCGCCAGCTCGGTGCCGGCTGGGTCTATTTTGTGAAATCGAGCTCCAAAACTACCGGACAATGGTCCGAATGCACCACATTAGGCAATAAGCGCGCAGCGTGAATCCGCGGCGCTAAAGCTTCACTTACCATATGATAATCGATGCGCCAGCCCAAATTTTTAGCGCGGGAATTTGCACGAAAGCTCCACCAACTGTAATGGTGAGGGTCGGGATTGAGGTGGCGAAAGGAATCTACATAGCCCGATTGGATAAAGTTTTCCATCCATTCCCGTTCTTCGGGAAGAAAGCCGGAAGAATTGGCGTTGGTTTTCGGATTATGAATGTCGATGGCTCGATGACAGATATTATAATCTCCGCTCACCACTAAATTCGGGATTTCTTGACGCAGTTGATCCGAATACTGCTGAAAATCAGCTAAAAAACGATACTTAAAGTCTTGACGAATATCCCCGGTCGTACCCGATGGGAAATAGGCACTCATGACCGAAAACCCATCGAAATCGGCCCGGATCATGCGTCCCTCTCGGTCGTAATCCTCATGTCCACACCCATAAACTACTCGTTTGGGCTCATGCCGAGTGAGGATCGCAGTGCCGCTATAACCTTTCTTTTCCGCTGGATACCAGTAATGCTGATAACCCAGTTGCTCGATCAATGCCAATTCCGGAACAATCTGGTCAGGCGTCGCTTTAATTTCTTGCAAACAAATCACATCGGGCGCCTCCTGCGCTAACCAAGTTAGCCAGTCTTTTCGAATGGCAGCCCGTATGCCATTTACATTATACGATATAATCTTCACGTTTACTCCTCTGGCAGCTTCACTTCCGTAGGGCGGAAAAGATCGAAAAATTTAGTAAAAATCCCCGTTCTGGGCTTCAGCCCGGCTAAAGTTCGCTCTAAATTGATGGTCTCACGTCGATTAAGAAGCCGCATGTTCATTTTTTGATCGGTTAAGGGTCGGTCAAACTGATCGGTCTCCACAGCGGCTATGCTGTCGATCAGGGAAATTCCCGTTACCAGCTCCCCAAATACCGTGTAATTTTGGTCCAAATGCGGTACTCCACCCAGCGTTTTATACACTTGTCGTTGATCCAGAGGGATTTTGCGGCCGCCTAAGCGTAAGGTTTCCAAACTGTCCAGCGCACCGTCGGTGAAGGTTCGGCCCTGCGTTAAATAAAACTGAGTCGCACTCGACGCTTTTTCGGGGTTATTATCCCGAGCGGCTGCCAAAACACCCTTCTTGTGAAAAAGCTGCTCATGAAATTCGGCGGGCACTTTATAATCTAACCCCCCGCTACCTAAGCGCTCCCCAGGCTCAGCATCCCGAGACTCGGGGTCTCCTCCCTGAATCATAAAATCCTGAATTACCCGATGAAAGAGTAAATCTTCGTAGAACCCTTCTCGGACCAATTTCACAAAATTATCTCGATGCTGGGGTGTTTCATTATACATGCGCACGACTCCATCACCTTTTGAAGTCATAATCTGTACGTACAGATGTTCGGGCTTTTGAGCCTGTGCGGCTACAACCAGCAATAATGCTGAAGCCAATAGTGCAAATCTCTTCATCCAACTCGTCTACTAAGTGGTTTGAAAATGTCCTTGTTCCTCAAAATAATGGACAATGAGTGATTTCATAATCATTTCCTGTTCTAACAAGGTATAATTCGGGATGGCTTTGACCAATTTCCAATGCGGCCAGCCGTCCTGATCCAGGCCTTCGAGTTCATAAAACCCCATGGCGCTGAATAGGCGACAAGTCGCGATATGCATCAACTCTTCCTTTTGTCGCTTGGAAAACTTTTCAGGTCCTTGTCCCAATTCTTGAACGCCAATCAGGAAAAGAAGGACTTTGATGTCCGGCTTCTCCATATCAAATTGTTCGGCTGTCCATTCCTGAAGCTTCGCCCAATCCTTATTGACCTTTGCGATGTTCATGTATATTATTGGATCACTTTGATTTCTACGCGACGGTTCAAGCTGCGTCCGGATTCCGTCTCATTCGAGGCGATAGGCTGGGTCGCGCCATAGCCGACGGTGATCAAATTATTGGCATTTACGCCTGAATTGACCAAGTAAATTTTCACTGCATTGGCCCGGTCAACTGATAATTTTTGATTGTACTCGGCAGAACCCTCGATGGACGCATGACCGTTAATATGGAAACGTGCATTAGGATCTTTTCTCATTTCTCTGTAAATCTGATCCAATACCGAATAGGAGTCGGTTTTCAACACGTAAGAATCCAGTTCGAATTGGATATTTCTAAAGTTATAATTCGGGGCCTCTTCCCGTGGTTGTGCAGGTTCAGTGCGCTCCTCTACTACAGCTGGTGGAGGCGTCTCTTGTGCAGGTTGAGCAGGTTCTCTTGTAACCTCTACCGATTCATTGACCAAAACTTTTTTAGGTTTACATGATTGGTGCAATACGCCAAATCCTAACAATACAACAAGAAGGGATAACCCATTGATCTTTTTCATTCTGTAATTAATTTAGATTAATATTATATACTATAGCCGATAAATCCCGTAAATATAAAAAATTCCCCCGTGATCGCATCAAAGTCCTGAATTTTTCTTACTTTTATCTATACAAAGATATATGGCGAAAGACAAAAATAAAATATTTGACACCTCCATCAAGCAGGAAACGGCTGTTTTGGTCGGTATTATCTTACCGCATCAATCGGAGGAGAAAGAAAGAGAATACTTGGAGGAACTCCAATTTCTGGTCGAAACGGCGGGTGGCATCACCAAACAGGTTTTTACCCAAAAATTGACCCATCCCGACAAGTCGACGTTTGTGGGAAGCGGAAAATTGGACGAGATCAAATCATATGTGAAGGCTGAAGAGATCGATATCGTGGTGTTTGATGATGAATTGTCCCCCTCCCAACTTCGAAATATTGAGCGGGAACTTCAGGTAAAAATCTTAGATCGAAGTAACCTGATTTTGGATATTTTCGCACGGAGAGCCAAATCTGCTCAGGCAAAAACCCAGGTGGAATTGGCCCAACTACAATACCTTCTGCCGAGATTGACCCGAATGTGGACCCACTTGGAACGACAACGGGGTGGTATCGGAATGCGTGGTCCGGGGGAAAGTCAGATTGAGAGCGACCGTCGGATGATTTTGAATAAAATCTCCCTGTTAAAGGATCGTTTGAAAGCCATTGATCGGCAAAATGAAACCCAGCGAAAAAATCGTGGACAAATGATTCGGGTGGCCTTGGTCGGTTATACGAACGTGGGCAAATCGACCATCATGAACATGATTTCTAAATCGGATGTGTTCGCAGAAAACAAATTGTTTGCGACTTTGGATACGACCGTGCGGAAAGTGGTGATTGATAATTTGCCTTTTCTGCTATCGGATACGGTGGGCTTTATTCGAAAATTACCGCATCATTTGGTGGAATGCTTTAAATCCACGCTGGATGAGGTTCGAGAAGCGGACGTCCTGATTCATGTGGTGGATAT
>DASRQK010000099.1:0-6929 GCA_035645875.1 Sphingobacteriaceae bacterium
ATCCTTAATAATAGGTGATGCGCACCACGTCCGAAATCTTTTTCGCCAATCGGATCACCTGCTGCGTATACCCGTATTCGTTATCGTACCACACGTACAGTACCACAGATTTTCCATCGGCAGAGACGATGCTCGCCGGCCCATCCACGATACTCGGATGGCTATTGCCCACCAAATCACTGCTTACCAGTTCATTGGATACCGAATATTCGATCTGTTCGGTCAAATCTCCATAGAGGGCCGAATGCCGTAACCGATCATTGATCGAATCTTTCGTGACGGCCTCTTTTAACGTCAAATTCAAAATCGCCAGGGAGACATTCGGTGTGGGAACACGCACGGCATTGCCCGTCAATTTTCCGCCCAAATGAGGGAGGACCTTGGCCACCGCCTTATCTGCACCCGTTTCCGTGATGACCAGGTTCAATGCCGCAGAACGCCCACGACGGTATTTTTTATGGTAATTATCCAATAGGTTTTGATCATTCGTATACGAGTGTACCGTCTCGATGTGACCCTTTTCTATCCCGAAAGCATCGTCCACCACTTTCAGTACCGGTACGATCGCATTCGTCGTACAGGAAGCATTCGAATAGATGGTCTCTGCACTGCGGTGGTAGGGGCCGTCATTGATTCCGGTCACAATGTTCGGGACATCTCCCTTCGCCGGCGCGGTTAATAATACCTTGCTGATGCCCTTGGCTTTTAAATGTCTACCCAAGCTCTCCCGATCGCGGAATGCACCCGAATTATCGATTAATAACGCATCCGATATGCCGTGAGCCGTGTAATCCACATCCTCCGGATTATTTGCGGCGATGAGTTTAACGGTTTGACCATTGATGATCAATGCCTGATTTTCAAAATCTTCTGTGATGGTCCCCAAAAATGCCCCATGTACCGAGTCATTACGCAGTAATTCAGCCCTTTTGGTCAATTCCTCATCACTGTAGCTTCGCGTCACAATCGCGCGAAGGCGCAATTGCTCGCCCTTACCCGTTTGTTCGATCAGCATGCGGGTCGCGATCCTTCCGATCCTTCCGAATCCGAACAGGACCACATCCTTGGGTGTCAATACCCGACGATCCCGACCGATGTGGTTTTCCAGTTTTTTATGGACAAAATCTGCCATGGACGCAAAGTCCTTCCCTTCATTGATCCACTCGGTCGTCAGCCTACCCATGTCTATCCGGGAGGGCGCCAGCTCGAGTTCAGCGATTTCAGCCGCCAGGGCCATTGTTTTCGCGACATTGATCTCCAACCCACTTACCTGACAGGCGTATTGATGATGGGCCAATACCTCGCTGCTGGTAATGTTGTAAAGTTGTTTTCGGAAAAGCATCAATTCCACCGAATCGTTTAACAAGAGGCGGCCGGCGGTATTGATGAGTTCTGTCGCCAGTTTTTCCTGCTCAATCCAATTCGAAAATTCAGACAAATACGTGTTTGACATTCGCAGTTGAAATTTAATTTTTTATAAAAGGTCTTTAATTTTTGTGCAAAGATAACAAAAATTTTAGGCCTTTGCATCATCCGCAGATGGACCATAAAGGCCGGGAACCGGAACGTTTAACAGGCGCAGATACACCGTCAATTGTCCCCGATGATGGACCAAATGATTTTGAACAATATAGCGAATGGCGTTCATTTTACTGTTATTGCTAATCACTGTATCCCCCGCAGCCAGGATCCATTCCCTGGACCAATCCACATCCTCCTGAGCCGCAAAAACCTGTAGATTTTTCTCCAAACCAGCATCCAATATTCCGTTCAGCTGATCCACCGACTCCACCGTTATGCGTTGATAATCCGTGTGAAAATCGAATTTGTCCTTTTCCAGCACATAAGCCACCCAGCCATGAAGCTCCACCACATGCGCCGCCAGCTGCCCCACACTCATGGATTTCTCATGCGGCTTCCAACTCAGGTGCTCATTCTGGATGCGCTCCAGGAGCCTTTTAGTATTGGCCGTTTCGTTTTTTACTTCACTCAGAATGATATCCTTTATCGTCATTATTAGATGTTTATTTTATGTTACTAAATTAGATCTGATGCTTTCAAACTTAAATATGATGCTTTCAAACTTAAATCTGATCCCTTCAAACTTACTGAAAATTTATGAATATATCGATTAGAAAAAACACAGCAAAAACCACGGAGGCGACACCATTTGTCGTCATGAAGGCCCGATCAACCCGGCTGAGATCGTTCGGACTAAAGAGTCGGTGCTGATAGATAAGTAGCCCGATATAACTCCCTATGCCTAACCAGTATGGCCATCCAAAATCAAAGAAAAAGATGGGCAGAATCACGAAGAGGGCAGAGAGCAGGTGCAAAATTTCGGACATGCGGATCGCACCCCGGGTACCCAGCAGTACAGGGATGGATTTTAGCCCATGCTCCCGGTCGAATGCTTTATCCTGCAGGGCATAAATGATATCAAATCCACTGACCCAGCAAAGTACGGCCAATCCATAGAGGATCGGTACGATGTGAAATTCGCCGGTCACGACTAAATAGGCTCCAATGGGGGCTAGGCCCAGTCCCAAGCCCAAGACCAAGTGACAGAGCGGGGTGAATCGCTTGGTATAGCTATAGCCCAATATGACCAGCAAGGCGACTGGAGAAAGGTAAAAACAAATGGGATTGATCAAGTAGGTAGCCAGAATAAATAAGCCACAATTAATCAAGGTGAAGGTCAGGGCCTGTCTGGGACTGATCCTTCCGGCCGGTACATCCCGGGTCGCGGTCCGGGGATTTAGCGCGTCCACATCCCGATCCAGATAGCGGTTAAAGGCCATGGCGGCATTGCGCGCAAGCACCATGCAGACCAGCATCAGGACCAATTGGTACCACACGAAGGGGTGCTCGGTGGTGTGGATGGCCAGGAAAAATCCAATCACCGCAAAAGGCAACGCAAAAACACTGTGTGCAAACAGCACTAAGGAAAAATATTTATTCATGTATCAGTTCAGGATCGTAACGTTGATTCACATCATCTATTAAGGCCAGCACCTCTTCGCAGCCTGTTTTTTGTTCAGCAGAAGTCAGGATGGATGGTGGCACTTCCTCAAACCATTCCAACATGACGCGTCGAAAATGGGCGATGTTTTTCTCGGATTTGACCAAGGATTGCTTATCGGCTTTGGTGAAAATCAGGATAAAAGGAATTTGTTGGCTGCCCAGCCATTGACAAAACTCCAAATCGATTTTCTGAGGTTCTAAGCGGCTGTCTATCAGCACAAAAACACACATGAGATTCGCGCGTTCCCGAAGGTATTTTCGAATAAACACTTCCCAGGAGGCCCGATTTTTCTTCGAGGTTTTCGCAAATCCATAACCCGGCAGATCGACCAAATACCATTCATCATTAATCAAAAAATGGTTTATCAGTTGGGTTTTACCCGGTGTTTGGGAGGTTTTCGCCAGATTTTTTTTATGGGTCAATGCATTGATTAAGGAAGATTTTCCCACATTGGAGCGACCGATAAATGCATATTCCGGCTTATTGCCCTCGGGCAGTTGATCCACTCGGGTATTGCTACAAAGAAATTCGGCGCTTTTAATGATCATCCCACAAAGGTACTATTTAAATATTCTTATCTTTGCCAAAATTTTCAAATTCAACATCTGATATGGCATTACAATGTGGCATCGTAGGCTTACCGAATGTGGGAAAGTCCACTCTTTTTAATTGTTTATCCAACGCACAGGCGCAAGCGGCAAATTTTCCGTTCTGCACCATTGAGCCGAATGTGGGGGTCATTACTGTGCCCGATGAGCGGCTCAATAAATTGGCCGAATTGGTCAAACCTCAGCGTGTGCAGCCGAACACCATAGAGATCGTGGATATCGCGGGATTGGTCAAAGGTGCCAGCAAAGGAGAAGGCCTCGGCAATCAATTTCTGGGTAATATCCGAAATACCGATGCGATCATTCATGTATTGCGCTGTTTTGACGATGGCAATGTCGTGCACGTGGACGGTTCCGTGGACCCGATCCGGGACAAGGAGATCATCGACACTGAGCTCCAGCTGAAAGATCTGGACACGGTGGTGAAACGCATTCAGAAGGTGGAAAAAATGGCCAAAACCGGTGGCGACAAGGAAGCCAAACGGACCTTTGATGTGCTTTCTGTGGTTAAAACTCATCTGGAGGCCGGTAAATCTGTCCGCACCGCACCCCTGGAACCGGAAGATTTCGATTTCATCGCTGAACTAACCCTACTCACCGCCAAGCCAGTCCTTTACGTTTGTAATGTAGACGAAGCATCCGTCGTGAACGGCAATACGTATGTGGAGCAGGTGCGAGAAGTAGTCAAGGACGAAAACGCGGAAGTGCTAGTGATCTCCGCTCAAATCGAATCCGAGATCGCGCAACTGGACAATTTCGAGGAACGCCAATTGTTTTTAGAAGACTTGGGACTAACTGAATCCGGAGTCAATAAATTGATCAAAGCGGCTTATAAACTTTTAAACCTGTCCACTTATTTTACGGCCGGTGTACAGGAGGTGCGGGCTTGGACCATTGAAAAGGGCTTTACCGCCCCTCAAGCTGCCGGTGTCATCCACACCGATTTCGAAAAGGGTTTCATCCGCGCCGAAGTGATTAAATACGAGGACTTCATCCATTACGGTTCTGAAGCCGCGGTAAAAGAAGCCGGAAAACTAAGCGTCGAAGGCAAAACCTACCTGGTCGAGGATGGTGATATCATGCATTTTAGGTTCAATGTCTAAAACGTTCAATGTCTAAAACGGGAGAAGAAGCAGTTAGGTATGAAAAGAACAAGCCCGGCGAAATCGGGCGATTTTCCGGGCTTGCAGTGTCTCTGTGAAAGAGACAATCAACCTAAACCTAATAGTACAAATATAATAGAATTTAACATCAGAAACCAAAAGTTTTTGATAATTTAACATTTGGAGAATCGGTTAAGTATATAATTGGTTATTTGCCGTTTCAAACAAGATAATATATTTTAGGAATAGCTTAAAAAATCATTATATTTGCATCCCCGTTCCCGTAGTTCAATGGATAGAATTTCAGATTCCGGTTCTGAAGATAGGGGTTCGAATCCCTTCGGGAACACAAAAAAGCCTCGGCGTAAGTCGGGGCTTTTGCCGTATAAGAAGGGATGAGAACAGAAGGGGGGGGCGGGGTTCGAACGCCGAAGGCCTCGCTGGGGGCTGTGCGTGAGGTTGAACGCCGAAGGCTGTTTTTTGCACTGTCGCAGTGCAAAATATCAGTAAAATTGCACTGTCACAGTGCAATTTTACGTATCTTTGCAGAAAGATCTACAAATGGATACTTTATTTGAATATTCCAATCAGTTGATTTCCCAAGTGGATACCTCATTTACCCGCTATTCTTATCATCGAATTAACTGGCAAAACAGATTAATTGGGCTCGTAGGTCCACGCGGTGTTGGGAAAACTACATTGATTCTGCAATACATTAAAATTAACCTTGATCGTCATAAGACACTTTATGTGACTGCAGAAGATTTTTACTTTGCAAAGAACCGCTTGACGGAATTAGCTGATCTTTTTGTCAAATCAGGAGGAGAATATTTATTCATTGATGAAATACATAAATATCCTGATTGGTCCAGAGCGTTGAAGTTGATTTATGATTATCATAAAGATCTAACAGTAGTTTTTACTGGTTCTTCCGTGCTTGATATTAAAAAGGGAACTTCTGATCTTAGCCGTCGAGCGATTGTCTACACGATGCAGGGATTGTCTTTTCGAGAGTATCTGCATCTATTTCATCGCATTGAAATTCCTAAATTTAGTTTGGAGCAGATTATCAGCCACGAAATCGAGACTTCACAAACTCCAAGTCCTCTGTCCTTGTTTTCCGACTACTTAAAAAGGGGCTATTATCCTTTCTCTATGGAGGATGATTTCGACTTGAGATTGCAGCAAGTGGTCCATCAAACCCTCGAAAGTGATATACCCATATTCGCAGACATGAAGGTGTCCACGGGCAGAAAATTAAAACAATTACTGGCTATCGTGGCGGAAAGCGTACCATTTAAACCCAATATGAGTAAAATTGCTGAAATGCTCAATATCAGCCGGAACAACATCGCAGACTACCTTCTCTATATGGAAGAAGCTGGAATGGTGGCTCAATTACGGACCGACGTGGGAGGGATCAGGGGGTTGGGCAAAGTCGAAAAAGTGTATCTGGATAATACTAATTTAGTTTATAGCTTAGCCAAAGAAAATCAAAATATTGGAAATGTTCGGGAAACCTTCTTCCTAAATCAATTAAGAGTAGATCACCACGTATTATCCGGTTCTTTTGGTGATTTTAAAATTGACCAAATGGAATTTGAAGTGGGAGGTAAAAGAAAAGGAGCCATCCAAATCAAAAATGCAGAGAATGGTTTTGTAGTCAAAGACGGAATTGAAACCGGTTTTTTAAATACGATCCCTTTATGGCATTTTGGATTAATGTACTAAAATGGCGGTCGATTTGAAACAACCTCTTGTATTTACTTACTGCGCCATTCTAAAAATGGGACGGCTCCATTTAAACTCCTCCACTACATTCGGCACACTTTCATGGATCAATGCACGAATTACCGTCATCAATTTACATTGGTCCTATGGATGATTGTTAATTTATTGGTCGTCTGGGTGATTGTTAATATATAGGTGAAACGCCCCTATAACCGTCCGCGTGGTTGTGCGTCTGCCCGGTCGTATGCTTTTCCGGCCGTATGCTTACCCGACACCGCTATAGGTGTAACGCCAAAAAGTCTATTGCATAAAAGTCTGGTCATTTGTGCAATCGACTTTTAAGTGAAAAGACACCTCAGGTTTTTCAGGCCTTTTTTCAGGCCTTGTAGTCGAAGACTACCGACTGAAAACGAGCGTTTCATAGCGGTCGTCCGTTCGCGCGGACGTCCGCGTGCACAGCAC
>DASRQK010000100.1:0-7509 GCA_035645875.1 Sphingobacteriaceae bacterium
GGGATCAAGAGGTAATCGCCGTACTCAAAAGGAATCTCCCCATAACCCGTTTTAAGGCGGCCAGATCCTTCGTGAACAAAAATCACCTCATCGGCCTGACTATTCTTATAAAAATAGTCTTTCATGGATAAACGCGGAGCCGCCAGCGATATGTGTAAGTCGCTATTGACCAATACGGGTTTACGGCTTTTCAGGTAATCATCCTCTGGAGGCACATGAAAGCCCTTTAGACTCGTGTGTTTCAAATGCTTTTCCCGAGCAATTTTCGGTGTAACCGAATATGGAGCTCGTATTTCTTTGACCAATGTAGGTGGATGGCAATGGTAGACCAAAGAATAGGTGCTGGAAAAACCATGCGTGGATACCAATTCTTCTGAATACAAAGTTCCATCGGGTTTTCTGAAAATCGTGTGTCGTTTTGCGGGGACCTCACCCAATCGATGATAAATAGCCATAAGCGTAAACTCTAAAATAAAAGAAGATAATTTGGTATATGTTTATAACGGGCTTCCATTTATAATGGGCTTTCATACAAACGTAAAAAATAATTCTCAGTAATGCAAGCAGTTCGAGATGTGGAAAAAAAATGTAAATTTGGAATTATGAAGCTGGTGACTTTTGAATACGCGGATGGAACGGAGCTGGGATTGATCCATGAATCGACGATTTATCGCCTGAAACAGATTGACCCGTCATTACCCACCGATATGTTGACGCTATTAAAGGGTGGTGAAGAACGCCTGAATCAGGTTCGGCAGATGGACCAAGATATAAAAAATCGGGGATCTCGGCGGTCTGCGCATGCGGTAAGCACCCTGTATACGGAGGCTGGAATTCCGGAATCAGCTGTTCGCTTACTCGCACCGCTGCCTAATCCGGGCTCCTGTAGAGATGCCTATGCCTTCCGTCAACATGTGGAGACTTCTCGGGCCAATCGAGGCCTGGCCATGATTCCCGAATTCGATGAATTTCCGGTTTTTTATTTCACCAATCATCGGGCAATCCACGGACCAGGGGATGTGTATGGTATGCCCAGGCAATTTGAACAATTGGATTTTGAGTTGGAGGTGGCTGTAGTGCTGCATAAGCAAGGCAGGAACATACCCGCTGCGGAAGCCGATCAATACATCGCTGGATTTATGATAATGAATGATTTGAGTGCGCGGCGATTGCAAATGGAGGAAATGAAACTCAATTTGGGGCCGGCCAAAGGAAAAGATTTTTCTACCGTATTAGGCCCCTGGTTAGTAACTCCTGACGAGTTAACCCCCTACCTGGTTCCGCCTCGTCCGGGACGAGAGGGCCTGATCTACGATTTAAGCATGAGCTGTAGGGTGAATGGTGTGGAGGTGTCTCGCGGCAGCCTGGCGGATATGCATTGGTCCTTTGCTGAGATCATCGAGCGGGTTTCCTATGGAGTGGATGTGTATCCTGGTGATGTAATCGGTTCAGGTACAGTCGGTACTGGCTGTTTTTTGGAGTTAAACGGGACGGGTAAGCGAGCAAACCCGGATCATTTTACGGAACAATGGCTGGAGCCCGGAGATATCATTGAGCTGGAAGTGACTGGCCTGGGAATTTTAAAAACCCAGGTCTGGATGCATGAATCAGTCTAAAATTTATAAAGATGTCCATTATTAAATCTTTCGATCCTGCACAGGATCCCATAGTCGATCGCCTCATTAAATATGCCGTAGCGCCGCGGCCTATTTGCTTGGCGAGTACCCAAGACGCAGCCGGCGCAGTAAACCTGAGTCCTTTTAGTTATTTTAATATTTTTTCGCACAATCCTCCGATTTGTGTTTTCGCACCCGTGCGCAGAATGAGGGACGCCACGACCAAACATACCCTCGACAACTTGCGAGAGGTTCCCGAAGTGGTCATCAATGTGGTGAATCATGCCATGGTGCAGCAGCAATCCTTATCCAGCACCGAGTATGGGCCGAAGGTCAATGAATTTCACAAGTCTGGTTTTACACCGGTCCCTTCAGACCTGATCGCCCCACCCCGTGTGGCCGAGTCACCCGTGCAGATGGAATGTCGTGTGCGGGAAATCATAGATTTGGGAGAAGGAAAAGGACATGGAAGTTTAGTGGTAGCAGAGGTGGTACGCATGCATGTGCAAGAGCAGGTTTTGGACGGAGAAGGAAATTTGGATCAAGCCGCTTTAGACTTGGTCGCCCGCCTCGGTGGAAATTGGTATAGTCGCATCACATCGGAAAATCTTTTTGAGGTTCCTAAGCCGCTGCGAGAACAGGGAATCGGTGTGGATCAATTGCCGGAATCCATCCGATTTTCTACGGTATTGACCGGAAATCACTTGGGTTTATTGGGCAATGTGAAAACTATTCCAAGTGTTGAAGAGGCAGAAAGCCTGTTGGACGATCCGGAGATTAAAGCGTTAAGCGACGCTTTTATCGGTGATGCCGCCAGCCGAAGGATGCATTTTCACCAATTGGCGGCCCGATATTTAGATCAGGAAAGGGTAGAAAAAGCGTGGAAAATATTGTTGCTGGCGTAAATGACCTAAAATCAGGGAAACAGCGATTGTTAATGTTTGTTAAATCAAGATTATTTTTGTTGATTCCCTTCGATATTTTTAATTTTTGTCATAAATATGCTTTATATTTGATTTCTGAAATAGAATTTTAGGAGACTGAATTATACTAAATGAAGAGATTTTTACGCATAAACATGCTTGCTTTTACGTTCTGTGCTTTTGCGCTGTTCGGAGGCATGGTTGTATATGCGGCCCAGGGATCCACTTTAGGGGTCAATGCATGGGATCAATCTGCTTCTGAACTAGCATATACAGTTTCCTTACCCGATACCGCAGTGGAAGTGAGCGCTACGCCAAACGCGACCGCAACAGTTTCGCAGCAAGCAAACAACGATCCGGTTCAGCGCAATGCATCCAATCGGACTTCCCGGTCCTTCTTTTCCACGTGGTTCTTGCAGCCTTTTAGAAGTGTTCCAGCCCAAGAGAACGAAAAACTGGTTTCTAACGTGCGGGTTTTCCCCAGTCCTGTAGTGGAGACCGTCAATTTAACGTTTCGGTTAGGAAAGCGCGCGGAAGTTTCTGTAAAAATTATGGATGCATTGGGCAATGAAATGCTTAGTCTTTTAAATCAGACCATGGATGCGGGCACACAGAATCACAGCTTTGAGATTCAAGGAAAGCTGAGCTCGGGTATGTATTTTGTGCGGGTGACGGCAGGTACCGAAACGGTCATTAAACGAATTTCGGTTCTTTAATCGATAACAGGATCAATCCACTTACCATCCGATTTGATGATTTCGATGAGCTCGTCCAAGGCTTGTCCCGACTGCACATTTCTTTTGACCACTTCTTTTCCTCTGTAAAGGGTGATTTTATCCGGTCCCGCTCCGACATAGCCGTAATCTGCATCTGCCATTTCTCCAGGTCCGTTTACGATGCAACCCATAATCCCAATTTTCAGCCCTTTCAAATGATTGGTCCGTTGACGGATCGTCTGAGTCGTGATCTGCAGGTCAAAAAGTGTTCTCCCGCAGCTGGGGCAGGAAATGTATTCCGTTTTAGAAATACGTGAGCGCGTGGCTTGAAGTATGCCGAATGAGGTAGAAACCAGATTGGAAAGGGGAGTGGCCGGGGATTGAATCCAAATGCCGGACCCCATGCCATCGATGAGTAATGCGCCCATATCCGTGGCCGCGTAGAGTTGTAGTTTGGAGCGTGGTTCCTCAGGACTCATCAAATCCCCTACTGGGCCTGCAAAGTCTGCCGGAGCATAATCTCGTCGAATAATCACCGGTTGGTCCAAACCCATAGCATGTAGGTCCTGAAAAAATGCGCGTTGATCCGCCATACCTTCCGATTCGGCTGTTTCCAACACGAAGACCAAGCGTTCATCCGGTTGCAAAGCGGAGAATCGTTCCGTATTCAGATCTGCTCTCCGGATTCGAAGCAGGTTCATTTGCGGGTCAATTTCCGTCATGGAAGCACCTGTGTATTCCTCCAGTGTGAGCAGTGGATGCGCGTTCGTTTTCTCATTTAATTTCAGCCAAGTGGAGTAATTATAGAGTTGTTTTAAATTTCCGGGGAGAATAAAGGATGGCAATTCGTCCGCCAAGTACACAAAATCCACGGATTGATCCCCCATGTGATATTTGTCTAATAGCGGATCGTAACGGTAACCAGCTGCTGTGAGAATATGAGGATCTTTTAAGTTTTCACGAGAAATATCGACGACTACTCGAGGAACCATGCTTCCACCGATAAAGGTGTTGACTTCTCGACTTTCATAGGCTTGAATGCCCCGGCTAAAGCTCGGCGAACCCTCAAAGTACCCTTTTTGTCTATTTTTGTACCGATCGATCAATGCTTGGGCTACAGGTGCTTCAAATTCGGGATCCTCCGTGAGGGAAACGCGCACGGTATCGCCGATTCCGTCCTCCAGCAGCGTGCCGATGCCTACTGCTGATTTAATCCGTCCATCTTCTCCGTCTCCGGCCTCAGTCACCCCCAGGTGGAGCGGGTAATTCATGTTTTCGGAGATCATTTTCTCTACCAGCAGGCGATAGGCCTGCACCATAACTTGGGGATTACTGGATTTCATGGAAATGACCAGCTCCCGGTAATTGAGGTCCTCACAAATCCGAATAAATTCCATTGCCGACTCGACCATGCCTTGGGGAGTATCCCCGTAACGACTCATGATACGGTCGGAAAGGGACCCGTGATTGGTCCCAATGCGCATCGCCGTTCCGTATTCTTTGCAAATTTTAACGAGTGGGGCGAATTTTTGGTAGATCCGTTCTAATTCGGCCTGATACGCAGAATCCGAATAGTCGATCTGGTCAAATTTCTTTTTATCGGCGTAGTTGCCGGGATTGACCCGGACTTTTTCCACGATGCGTGCCGCGACTTCTGCTGCATTTGGGGTGAAATGTATATCAGCCACCAGTGGAGTTTGATATCCACGCGCGCGGAGCTCTTTCTTTATTTCAGCCAGATTATGAGCTTCTTTAATACTCGGAGCTGTGATGCGTACGTATTCGCAACCCGACTCGATCATGCGTATAGACTCCTCCACCGATCCCATGGTGTCCATGGTGTCGACGGTGGTCATACTTTGAATTCGAATGGGATTATGCCCGCCCATAGGAACATCGCCAATCCGTACTTCACGGGTCAACCAACGTTGGTATCCGGCATGCAAGTTGCCGTTAAGCTGATTATTCATAATAGTTTTTCCCCAATTCTATCCGTTCCCTGCCATTCTGAATGCGCCATTTATTGGTGTCACGCAGGGAGTAAGCGCACCCACAATATTCCTGCATGTAAAATTGTTCCCGTTTGCTGATCTCCAACATGCGTGCCGAACCTCCTTTTTTGCGCCAATTAAACTTCCAATAACTCAGTCCTGGATAGTGTGAAGCTGCGCGGTCACCGCAGTCGTTGATCTGTTCAAAGTTTTTCCAGCGCGAAATCCCTAAGGAGCTGCTGATCACTGGAAACCCGTTTTCATAGGCGTATAACGCTGTCCGCTCAAAGCGCATATCAAAACACATGGTGCAACGAATGCCTCTTTCCGGTTCGAATTCCATTCCTTTCGCCCGTGCGTACCAGTTGTCCGCATCATAATCGGCGTCGATGAAGGGGATGTTATATTGTTCAGCAAAACGGATGTTCTCCTCTTTCCGTAATTCGTATTCTTTTTTCGGATGAATGTTCGGATTATAAAAATAGATGGTAAAATCAATGTCCGAGGCGATGAGGGCCTCCATGACTTCTCCGGAACAAGGGGCGCAGCAAGAATGCAATAATAATTTGTCTGCTCCACCCGGCAGTATTAATTTTTCTCTGATCAAGCCCTGTGCTTCCATTGGTCTTTTTGATGCGAAATTACGGAAATGCATTGGCTTGGGCAAGATTTTTGTGTAATTTTGCTCAATATTGTTTTGACTATGAGGATTATTTCACGTATTGCCTGGTTTCGGTTTGCTCTGCCATTGGTCCTGATGACGGTGTTATTTTCTGCCTGTGTGCGTAATGATGATGAGCCCTTGATCCCCAGAGCCCCCATATCGAGGCTGTATGTGTCCTTATTCGAGTTTCAGACGGATGAAACAGCTGATCCATATTCTAATCTGGCTGTATTGGACCCTGCTGATGCGGAGGTGATGAGTGGCAGTATTTTCAATTCGGGCGTGCAGGAGGGAAGTGGGGTGTTTTTTAGTCCGGAGGCCGGGCGATTGTTCCAAGGGAGTGTCTTAAATCAAACCATTGTGTTAATGAGCGTGACCGATGTGGGCATTCCGCAGCAGTCGGGACGGATCTCTCATGAGGATCTTACGGCGATTCGAGGATTGCACTATGATCATGAGCATCGAAATCTATTTGTGGCCAATAACTGGACACCTAGCGGCGTTTATGTTTTTGATAATCCGATGAATCGGAATGGAGAGGTGGAACCGCTGCGGTATTTTCCCTTGGGAGGGGTGCGGCCCTGGGGAATCACCATGTGGGACAATCAATTATTGGTGGTGCGCACAGGAGCGCAGGGGGGCGTGAACCTTTATAAAAATGTCTCCAGCCAGCTCGCCGGTACGGAAGACATGGCTCCAGATGCACGCTTGACGGTCAGTGGAGCTTCATCCTTGAGGGGTGTAGCCTATTCTACACGTTTGGATTTGATGGTGCTGACGGACTTTGAGCAGGCGAGCGTGTTCGTTTTTGAGCATGCCAGTGAATTATTTAAGCAAACAGTGGCTACGATCGAGCCGACGCGTATTATTGCTGGGCCGGCGACCGGTTTAATGGGGCCAACCGATGTGAGCATCGATGATCGGGAGGGTTCTGAGCGCATCTATGTCGCGGATAAGCGGAGCAAGTCGGTCCTGCGATTTGACCTCACTGCTTCCGGCAATGCGGCTTATGAAGCGCAGACCGTATTTCCCCTGAGTCCGGAGTCGATCTTTTTGGATGCCCGGGGTTTAGTCGGTGAGGGTGCTCAGGAGTAACTCGATTTCCTCTTTCTTTTCTTGGTTGCCCATTTGAGAATACGCAGAAGAAAGGTTGCGGAGGACCCGAGTGATTATGGCAAAATTGTCGCAGGGTAGAATAAATTGCGGGTTCAGGTCTAAGCTCAATTGGCGTAGGAAAGATACGACATCATGACGTCCAAAGATTTGTCCCCGATTAAAGGCATTGATGTAAAATAGGATCTGATCCCGGTCTAATATCAACTCATTCGCTTCGGTGTATGCTAAAATAAAATGCTTGGGAAGATTCACACCGTAAATCGGTAAACCCAGACGTTGAGCGACAATGCTGTAGATCGCAGCAAGCAGAATCGGATTCCCTTTCCCGGATTCCAGCACCTGGCCGATGTAGGAGTTTTGGGGATCGTGATAATTACTGGTATTGCCCGAAAGCCTAAAATCAGTAAAAAGGACCTGGTTCAATATTCGCACATTTTCTGCGGCCTCATTATCGAGGGCGTATTGACTCTGGGCCAATTCCAC
>DASRQK010000101.1:0-2679 GCA_035645875.1 Sphingobacteriaceae bacterium
AAAACCCATACGAATACCAGAAAGTGTTTTGCTTTGATACAACAAAAACGGGGGAATAAACAAGCCCGCTTTGGAACAAGCTTTGCTAAATTGCAGCAGATTCTGAGAATTGGGCCAAGAAGTCCACATGGCCAATCCCCCATTTGGCACCTCAAAGTCGATTAAATGCCCCAATTTTACGGCCAGTTCCTGAGCCATCGTATCCCTCCGTTTCCTGTATTTCTGCACAGATTCTCGCAAATAACGATACACATCACCGTCCGCGATCAATTCCCCCAAAGCTAATTCCCCCAAAGGATCTCCATACCGATCCATAACCGCATGTAATTTTTGCATTTCGTGAATCAAGGGTTGTGGCGCGACAAGGTAACCTGACCGAAAAGCAGAAGGCATCGTTCTACCAAAAGTCCCTAAATAAACTACCATCCCCTCCGTATCCATAGCCGCCAAAGGTAAAAGTGGCCGCTGATCGAAATTAAAATCGAAATCATAATCGTCTTCCAGGATGATAAATCCCAGTTCGACCGACATTTGGAGCAATGCCTCCCTCCTTTTTGCACTTAAAGTGACCGTGGTCGGATAATGATAATGAGGGGTCAAATAAAGCAATCGAAAAGGTTGTTTCTGATGAATTTCGCGTAAAGCTTCTGGAATAACGCCCATTTCATCCATCGGGACCGTTCGAATTCGGGCTCCAGCTTTTTGCAAAATCATATTGACCGCAAAATAACTAAGTGCGCCGACAATCACCGTGTCACCGGGTTTAATCAGGGTTTCAGCCACGATATTCATGCCCAACTCTCGGCTACGCGTAATCAGCAATTGATCCGGTACAATGCCAAGACCTCTAGTCAGATTGAGGTATTGTGTGAGTTGATCCCGATAAAAGTGATGCGCCGCACGATTTTCCGCTTCCAGCTTCCCTAAGGTATTCCTGCGTTTCATGTTGGTATGAAACAATCTGGCTAAATGATCCAGATTAGAAAGGCGAATGTCCGGCAAACCGTCATCCATGCGAATAGCGGCAGTTCCGTTGCCGTACACATTATCCAGCAAGGACCAACGTCGAAATGAAAATCCGGTTTGATTGGGGAACCCAGCACGGCGTTTGGCCAAATCCTCTCCTTGTTGATGCTCCTGAATGCCCCATTGTATAAAGGTGCCGCGCCCCACTTCGGATCGAACCCATCCTTGAGTTTCCAGAACATGATAACTATTGCTCACCGTATTCCTGTGCACGCCTAACAGCACAGCCATAGTCCGGGTACCGGGCAGCTTGAGTCCATCTGAAAGATGCTTATTCTGAATAGCTTGAGCGAGCTGATTGGCAATTTGCACATAAACGGGAATCGGTGAATCCCTTTGAATGTCAATATATGATCGATATGGAACCAAACTGGACTAGCTATAATTTTAAAAGTGGCACATGCGAATTTGAAAGCAAGATACGAGTTTTGTTCCGATATCCACGGATCTTATTTTTAATCATTTCTTTTCAATCATCATCATGCTTACAACTATTCTGAATATCACGAGCATATTGTCTTTTGGCACTATATGTATGCCAGAAAAATTTCAGACCAATGATCTTCCACCAACGACTGACACAGCTGCAGTTCAAATTGCGGAGATCGTTGTGCAGGAAAATCGACTTCAATCTTCCTATGCGGCCCAAAATAAAAATATTCGCATTCTGGATAAAGAATTACTAACTTCCCTGCCGGTTATTTCCATTAATGAAGCATTAGGCCATGTCTCGGGAGTAGACGTGAGGCAGCGGGGTCCTTTTGGTCTACAGGCTGACCTATCGGTGGACGGGGGCACCTTCGAACAAACCTTAATATTGATCAATGGCGTTCGCATGTTGGATGCCCAAACTGCACACCATGCCATGAACTTACCCCTTCCAATGGATGCCATTGAGCGAATTGAAGTGATCAGGGGACCAGCCGCACGTGTTTACGGGATCAATAGTTTGACCGGTGTGATCAATATCATAACCAAAACAGCGGCGAATTCGGGTATTCGTATTAGCAGTGCCCTAGGCTCTTCTTTGCGCGCTGAAGGAATGGGCGCTGACAAAAATAACCTATCGACTGAAAATAATACGCACACGGGTGGCTCAGCACCCTTCTATTACGCACATCAAACCCAGCTCTCCGGAGATTATGTCTCTGACCAATACGGATCGCACAGCCTTTCACTGAATCACAGTAAAGGTAATGGACATCGATACAATACCGCGTTTGAACAAAACAAGGTGTTTTATCAGTCAAATTGGAAGGTATTGTCCCTCATGACCGGCTATGTAGCCAGTGATTTTGGAGCGAATGGCTTTTACGCAGCACCGGGCGATCAGGAAGCTAGAGAATTGGTGAATACTGGTTTTTTCGCGCTTTCTGCAGTTATTCCCTTGTCCGAATTCATTAAACTAAAACCTAAATTCAGTTATCGAGGAACGGATGACGATTATCGCTATTATGGTCCGGATTTGAGTAAAGGTCGCAGTGAGCATAGCAATCATGCATGGAGTTCGGAGCTACACCTCACCTGGAGCACGTCAAGGGGGGAGTTCGGTTTGGGAACTGAATGGAGAAAGGAATCCATTAACAGCACGAATATTGGGGTGCACGGGCGATCTAATTTTGGTTCATATACCGAATATAGAACGGCGATCGG
>DASRQK010000102.1:0-6575 GCA_035645875.1 Sphingobacteriaceae bacterium
CGGAGTTCAAGGCGTCTGGATGGTCTAAAGCGGAGGCTTCTTTGCCTGAGAAATTGGAACCTGCTTATCCCGTTCGGGTAGAAAGCGCAGCATGTAAGCGGTATGTTTCTTGTGTCATCCGTGGCGTGAAGGTGGGCCCATCTCCCGATTGGTTACGGGAAAAACTGAACGTGATCGGTGTGCGGCCTATTAATAATGTGGTGGATGTCACCAATTATGTGCTGCACGGATTGGGGCAGCCCTTACATGCTTTCGATGCGGGTCAGATTAGCGGAGGACAAGTGGTGGTACGTCAAGCAGTTCAGGATGAACGGTTCGTGACATTAGATGGCGTAGAGAGATCGTTGGATGCGGAAGATCTGATGATTTGCGATGCCGAAAAGCCGATGTGTATAGCGGGCGTTTTTGGAGGAGAAAATTCAGGCGTTTCAGAGGATACAACGGAAGTGTTTTTGGAGAGTGCTTACTTTGACTCCGTATTTGTGCGGAAAAGCGCTAAAAGACATGGTTTAAATACAGATGCTTCCTTCCGTTTTGAACGAGGCACAGATCCGAATCTACCAGTAGCGGCTTTGCGCTATGCTGTGACCCTGATTCAAGAGGTAGCAGGTGGTCAGCAAGTGACCGAAGTGTCGGATATTTATCCTGAGCCGGTGCAGCCTTTTAGTTTTGAGGTTTCCTATGATCGTGTGCGAAAATTGATTGGAAAGAATATTCCAAACGAAGAAATTAAAACGATCATTCTGGCTCTTGGTATTGGAATAAGCAGCGAAAACAATGATCTGATTCAGGTATCTGTTCCTCCATTTAAAGTGGATGTCACCCGGGAGGTGGATGTGATCGAGGAAGTATTGAGAATCTATGGTTATAATAACGTGGAGATCGATGGACAATTGAAATCTGCGCTTCAATATGCGCCCGTCCCTGATCGGGAATTGGTTTCGAATCAAGTATTCGATCTGCTGGTTTCTAATGGCTACATGGAGATCATGAATAATTCTTTATCTCATTTAGATTATGCCGTAGATCCGGAAACCGCAGTGCGCATTCTGAATCCATTGAGTTCCGATTTGGATACCATGAGGCAGAGCCTGCTTTTTTCGGTATTGGAAACGGTGGAGCATAACCAGAAGCGAAAAGCAGCTGATTTAAAGTTGTTTGAATTCGGCAAGGTGTATCATTTGGATGAGAAGGGGTACCGAGAAAATCAGCATTTGGCACTCGCGCTCGCAGGCAGACAGGTGCAGGGTTTGTGGAATGGCCAGGATCAATCCGCGTCTTTCTATCATTTAAAAGCGGTAGTAGATGGAATGCTGCAACGTTTAGGCATTGATCCATTGGAGATCAAAGAACCAACTCATGCGCAATGGGCCTATGGCCTGGAGTATTGGCATAAGAATCGATTAATTGTCACCTTTGGCGCCGTGAGTCCAAAAGAATTAATGCGTGCAGATGTGCAAGGTGCCGTTTTTTACGCTAGCTTCGACTGGGATATGGTGATGAAGTCCATACCACGAAGACCCTTGGTTTATCAGGAGATTTCCAAATTTCCAGCTGTTCGAAGAGATTTAGCTTTGTTACTGGATAATTCGGTGAGTTTTGAGCAATTAAAAAACATCGCAAAACGTACCGAAAGGAAGTTTTTAAAGGAGCTTTCTGTGTTTGACGTCTACACAGGGGATAAGTTACCGGAAGGTAAGAAGTCTTATGCTTTGAGTTTTATCTTACAGGATGAAGAAAAAACGATGGATGATAAACGTATTGATGCCATTGTTAATAAATTAATTGTTAACTTTGAAAAGGAAACAGGTGCTAGAGTGCGTAAGTAATGAGCATCCCTGTGTAAAGGATTATGTCGTCAGTCGCTACCAAACTCGGAGGAATAGTTCAGAACACTAAGAAAGTTCTGGAACGCTGTGCGGAATTAAAGGGAGAAAACGATCGATTACATTTAGATAATCAGTCATTAAGAGCAGCACTGGAGGCCAGTCAACAGAAAAATCATCAATTGGAAGAGCGGGTCAAGGCACTTGCAGTAGCGCGAAGCCTGGAACAACAGGAAGTGCTGGATGAGGAAGATGAAACAATAAATCAAAAAATACTTGACACAAAAAGAAAAATTAACGATTTTGTGCGGGAAATAGATCGATGTATCGAATTATTACGATAGACCGTAATGGCTTGAGGAGTAGGGGGGAGCATATAGTGAGTAACTTGATATGGGAGAGATTTCCATTAAAATAAATATTGCCGATCGGATTTATCCCTTGAGAGTGGATATGCAGGAGGAGGAGATTATCCGACAGGCAGCGAAATTGATCAATGAACGGATCAAAGAGTTTCAGGAAAACTACGCGGTTCGTGATAAACAAGATCTTCTTTCGATGTGCGTTTTGCATTACGCAACAGGCATGATTAAAGCAGAAAGAAAATCTGGAGATGATGGAGCGGAAGTAGCCAACAAGATTGGGGAATTGGACCAATTGTTGGAGGATTTTATCCGTTCTGATTTCTCAAAAATGGAAAGATAATTTGATAATCAGGTTATATTAACGAATTTACCGCAGTTAGATTCGGGTTTCACTATTTTAAACTTAACGCTTCATTATCACACGCGTAAATGAGGTGTAGATCATCTGGCTTAGCCACCTGATCATGACCAATACGCAAATCGTGCTTAAAGAAGTTTATAATACATGAGACCTGTTTAATTTAGCTGCGGTTTTTTCTTTTAAAAAAATCGACTTTTTAAACTTTATAAACAAAATAGTAATTTAATTCATAGACATATAAATGGACAGCCTAACAATAGTTTATATTATTATCGCTTTTGCACTGGGGTTGGTGGTCGGCCGATTTTTGCTCCGCCAAATACTGAAAAAGCAAGAGGAGATTACCAAGGTGAAGATCGCTCAGATGTTAAAAGAGGCAGAAAATGATGCCCAACATTTGAAGAAGCAGCGCATGCTGGAAGCGAAAGAGAAGTTTTTAAAACTAAAATCAGATCACGAAAAGGAAACCAATCAGCGGAATCAGACGCTCAGTCAACGGGAGAACTCCCTGAAGCAAAAGGAACAATCCTTGAATCAGAAATTGGAAGCAGTCAATCGAGAAAGACAGGAACTGGACAGTAAGTCTAAAAATCTGGAGCGCCTGACGGAATTGACCGAAAGAAAACAGGAAGAAGTCGATCAGCTGAAAGCACAGCATGTGAAACAACTGGAGACGATTGCCGGACTTTCAGCGGACGAGGCTAAAGAGCAATTGGTGGAGAATTTGAAAAGTGAGGCTCGTTCTCAGGCTGCCATTCACATCAAGGACGTCATTGATGAAGCAAAATTGACCGCGACAAAAGAAGCTAAAAAAGTGGTTATTCAAACCATACAGCGTACGGCAGCAGAGAGTGCCATTGAAAATTCTGTTTCCATTTTCAATATTGAAAACGACGAGATTAAAGGTCGAATCATTGGAAGAGAGGGGCGGAATATTCGTGCGCTTGAGGCCGCTACGGGTGTGGAGATTATCGTGGACGATACCCCAGAAGCGATTATTCTGTCTGGTTTTGATCCGGTCAGGAGAGAGATTGCACGATTGGCCCTGCATCGTTTGGTGACCGATGGTCGGATTCATCCCGCGCGGATCGAAGAAGTCGTCGCCAAGACGAAGAGTCAGATCGAGGACGAGATCGTGGAAATTGGAGAACGGACCGTGATCGACTTGGGGATTCATGGGCTGCATCCGGAATTAATCCGTATGGTTGGAAGAATGCGCTACAGATCTTCTTACGGCCAGAACTTATTACAACACTCCCGTGAGGTTGCTAACTTCTGTGCGACGATGGCTGCGGAATTGGGATTGAACGTGAAACACGCGAAGCGTGCCGGGCTTTTACACGATATAGGTAAGGTTCCGGACGATAATCCTGAGCTTCCACACGCGATTTTGGGAATGCAATTGGCTGAGAAGTACAAAGAGCATCCGGATGTGTGTAATGCGATCGGTGCACACCACGACGAGATTGAAATGACGGCATTGATTTCACCGGTAGTTCAGGCCTGTGACTCTATTTCAGGAGCTCGACCGGGCGCACGACGCGAAGTCGTAGAAAATTACATTAAACGTTTAAAAGAACTGGAAGAATTGGCGTTGTCCTATCCCGGTGTGGAAAAAACATTTGCCATTCAGGCCGGACGTGAACTGCGCGTGGTCGTGGAGAGCGAGCGGGTAACAGATGCACAAGCTGAGTTATTAGCGGCAGATATTTCTACACGTATTCAGACCGAGATGACCTACCCAGGACAAATCAAGGTGACCGTAATTCGAGAAACACGTTCGGTAGCTTTTGCGAAATAATGGGAGAAAAAGAAACAACAAAATTAACAAAATATTACACAGAATTTGAAGAAAGAACGCAGCACCCTGGAGTCAGGGCGCTGCATTTTCTTTTCATGCCGGTGCTATTCTTCTCGGTGATGGGATTGATTTGGATGATTCCTTTTCCCGAAATCGCGTTTTTGAAAAAGCACGGCTATGACATATTCCTAAACTGGGGATCTTTCTACATCGCCATCGTCGTTTACTATTACCTCAGGCTGTCGCCCGTTTTATCGTATGCGATCTTATTGAGTATCGGGGTGATGAGTTTTCTCATCGTTCAACTCGAATATTGGGAAGCAGCAGGAGGCCTACCCGTTTGGGCAGTCTGTGCGCTTTTACTCGTGTTGTCTCTGGGAATTCTTTGGTTTTCGGCTGATAAAAGTGGCGGAAAGGCTTATCGTGTGGGTAGCTTTATACGCCTACATGTACATGGCCCCTTATGGCTCTGGCACTTGGTATTTGATCGCTTTAATATCAGGCATTAAGCCCGCGCGGGTCCCGCATTTTACGTTCTCCTATTCGAAGCTCCATTTTTCTATAATCGATAATTCCGCCATAGCTAGTCAAGATATCGCCACCAATCACACCGATGACTGGGTCAATATCCATCAATCCATAGGCATAATTAATGGTCGAAAGGTCCAGAACGGCGACCTCAAAATTTTTCAGGTGTAAGACTTGGGCTTTTAGTGTTGATCCCTCATCATTCGGATGATTCCGATCCACGCCGATTCGAAGATCAGGTACGCGCAGTGAATAACTCTCCATGGTATTGGTCCCGAGACCCGTAGACTGTAGATCGGTCTTTTGCATCTGAATATCCGCACTGAGGTGTTTCTCCGCTGTGGTTTTGTCGAATACCGTTCGAGACGCACCGGTGTCTAATACGGCTTGGAAGAGGTGCCCAAAAACAACGACTTCCACCAGGAGGTGAAAGCCGTCATCGTGTAAATTCAATAATTTGATCGGAATGCTTACCATGCACCGATTTCTTTAAGTACATTATTCATAGTGCGCACAGCATCGGCACTCTTCGAAAAAGCGGCCTTTTCTTCCTCATTGAGCGGCAGGTCAAAAATTTGCTCCCAGCCATTTTTACCGATCGTCACCGGAACGCCGATGTTAATATCCGATTGGCCATACTCACCTTCCAGGTGAACCGAAGCGGTGAATAGCTTTTTCTGGTCACGAACAATGCTTTCCACTACAGCCGCACTAGACGCGCCCGGGGCATACCAAGCTGAGGTGCCGATTAGTTTAGTCAATGTCGCTCCACCGACCATGGTATCATTTACGATGGCTTGTTGCTCTTCTTCGCTCAACAGTTGAGTCACAGGTACGCCGTTCCATGTCGCTAAGCGGACCAATGGAATCATCGTCGTGTCGCCGTGTCCCCCAATGACCAAAGCATGTAAATCGGCTGGTGAAGCGCCCAGGCGTTGGCTCAATTGGTATTTGAACCTAGAAGAATCTAAGGTTCCACCCATCCCGATGATGCGATTCTTTGGCAGACCTGTCGCTTTCAACGCCAAGTACGTCATCGTATCCATGGGATTGGAAACCACCACCAAAATCACCTCCGGTGAGTACTTTAATAAATTGGTAGCTACTTCTTTAACAATGTTCGCATTGGTGCCGATCAGTTCTTCCCTGGTCATACCCGGTTTACGAGGTATACCGGAAGTAATCACGGCTACGGACGACCCTGCAGTCTTGCTGTAATCATTGGTCGATCCTGTGATTTTTGTATCGAAGCCCAAAAGTGCCGCTGTTTGCGAAATATCTTGTGCCTTTCCTTCAGCTAAACCTTCTTTGATGTCTACTAAAACGACTTCTTCTGCTAATGCTCTTCGGACAATGTTGTCGGCTGTGGTGGCTCCCACTGCACCGGCACCTACTACGGTTATTTTCATTGTTGATTTGTATTTTTAAATTATTTTTTGTAATTTATTAAGATGGGGCAAAGTTAAGCATTTAATTAGAATGGATAACCAATCGCCAGGTTGAATATTAAATTTTGCCTTCTCCAATCCCGATTTCCAAAATCTATTTCATGAAAGACCCAACGATTACCTGCTGGACGGTAGGGGACACGGAATGGAATGGCCAGGTCAGTCCGAAGTATGAGGAAACTGAGGTCAAAACGCAGGCCCGCTCCGCCGCCAATCGCCAATTCCTTCCAGAAATCCCGACTAAAA
>DASRQK010000103.1:0-3219 GCA_035645875.1 Sphingobacteriaceae bacterium
GCCCGCAGAGGATGTTTCTCCGAAAGTAACCAAGCCAGAGCCTGCTTTCACCAAAAGGGCATCCGAATGGCCGTGATAACAACCCTCAAACTTGATGATTTTATCCCGTTTTGTATATCCACGGGCTAAGCGAATGGCAGACATCACCGCCTCCGTACCTGAAGAAACAAAACGAATTTTTTCTACATAGCGATTGTCTTCGAGGATCAATTCGGCCAATTCGTTTTCAAGCGCAGTAGGCGCCCCGAAACTCAATCCATTGGCCAAAGTTTCCGTTACTTTTTCTCGAATGGCGGGGTGGTTATGCCCCAGAATCAAGGGACCCCAGGAGCTACAAAAATCGATGAATTGATTACCGTCTGCATCCCATAAATAGCATCCGTCTCCTTTCGCTATAAAAAGCGGCACGCCGTGCACCGATTTGAATGCCCGAACAGGCGAATTGACCCCGCCGGGAAAATATTTTTTAGCCTTTTCAAAAAGTTTAGCGGATTGATCCCGACTGATATCAGGCACCGCCTGGCGATTTGACGTACTCATTTTATTCTATTTTGATATAAATTTGATAATGTCGATAATTTTTCCTATATTACTGGGATAGGCCCATGCGTAAAGGCCGATTTTACAACCATTTTTTCTCCAATACTTCTTTGGCGTGATAGGTTAAAATAGCGCTGGCTCCCGCTCTGCGAAGGCTTAAAAGTACTTCCTGCGTGGAACGGGCTTCGTCCAGCCAACCTTTTTGCGCCGCTGCTTTCAGCATGGCATATTCTCCACTCACATGATATGCAGCGATCGGCAAATCAAAACGTTCGTGCAGCATTTTTACGATATCCAGATACGGCAATCCCGGCTTAACCATTAAAAAATCAGCGCCTTCTGCTGTATCCAACTCGGCCTCAATCAAGGCTTCTCGTGCATTGGCCGGATCCATCTGATAGGTTTTCTTATCACCGTGTTTGGGCGCAGAATCCAGGGCATCACGAAATGGACCATAAAACGCGCTGGCGTATTTCGCTGTATAGGACATAAGCGACACCTGGGTAAAGCCTTCCGAATCCAAAAGTGTTCGCAAATAACCAATTCGCCCATCCATCATATCTGAAGGTGCAATGATATCCGCCCCCGAACGCGCATGCGCCAAAGCCATACGTCCCAATACTTCAAGGGTTTCATCATTCAAAATTTCTCCATTTTGGACAATCCCATCGTGACCATCACTACTATACGGATCCATAGCGACATCCGTGATGACACAGGCTTCAGGAAACCGCGATTTCACCGCTTCTATCGCACGCAAATACAAACTTCCTTCCCGATGACTTTCGCTGGCCAGGGAGTCTTTTAAAGAATCGTCAATATTGGGAAAAAGATCGAAAGCTCTCAAACCCAAATTCATGCAGCTCTCAATCTCTCGCAACAGGTTATCGATGGAATAGCGATATATTCCGGGCATGGAAGCCACCTCCGTTTTATGATTTTCTCCATCGACAATAAACAAGGGAAAAATCAAATTCTCCGCAGTAACCCGCGTTTCTTGAATCATTTCTCGAATGACAGCGGATTTTCTATTTCTTCTTGGGCGTTGTGCAAACATAAGCTATATTTTAAAGGATTAAGGAACAATGATCAAATGATTAAAGACCCTAGATTGGATTAAGGAACAATGATCAAAGATTTGAACGTGCTCTCTAAATAATCCTTGCTCCTTAATCCTTGCTCCTTCTTTAGTCCTTGCTCCTTAGTCCTTCTTCAGTCCTTGCTCCTTAATCCTTGCTCCTTCTTCAGTCCTTACATCCTTGCTCCTTCTTCGTCCTTGCTCCTTGCTCCTTCTTCGTCCTTGCTCCTACAAATTTAGTCCGAACACGGCTTCCGCCAGGCCAATCTCATCTGGAGTAGCTGGCAGCACATAGCGGTGTCCCAAATTTTCCAATTCTTTTCCAGAGGCGTACCCTATACTAATGATCCGCTGACCAGGGGCCAGCTGATTAGCCGCAAAATAAGCCCGGACATTACTGGGGCTGGTGAAAATGAGTACATCCGCATCAGAGGCTTCGACCTCGTCGGCTAATTCCGTCTGATAGATGGGCACATCCAGCACCTTAGTGCCGGCAGTCAAGCCTCTTCGCATGGTCCCTAATGTGTCCACAGCCCTGGGAATCAATACCGTAGCGCCTTCCGCCATTTTTGCGAATTCAGCAGCGACACCTTCCATATCGATTCCGGATTCGGCACCCGAAAAATGGGGGACGTGACCGGTTTGCCGTAATTGTTCCTCCGAGCCCCGACCGATCACAGCGAAACGGGTGTTAGGGGACAATGCAGGCTGTCGTTCGAAAAAGTGGATGACGCTGTTGCGACTGGTAAAAAACACCCAGTCCACTTCTTGCAGTGCTGCAGCCTCCACGTCTAACGGCAAGCCCGTAGTTCGGATCAATGAACGACCATCGATCTGTGTTCCATGCTTCTCCATAGCCCGGGCAAAATAACTACCCGCTGCAATTTCCCTGCTGATAAATACTTTTTTTGGATGTCTGCGATCGCGATTATATTGCTGCGCAATGCGCTCGGCAAGGCCGCCGGCTGTCTCTGCGTAAGCATAGTAACGATCTGGAAATTCATCGGAAGTCTCGGCTTTGGAAGTCCACACCTCGAATCCACCATCCGGACTTCTTCGACAGTAACAACCCAATGGCGCATGACAACCTGCTTCAAAAAGCGCAAGTACCCGGCGTTCCACCTCGATTTCTTCGGCAGTGGCCTCATCGTGAATGGCCGATAGAATCCGATGCAATTCTTCATCGGTTTCCCGAATTTGTACAGCTAATACACCCTGCGCCGGGGCTGGAACCATCTCCAAAGGCGAAATCACCTCTACGTGAAAATCCTCCAGATCCATTTCGATCCGGGTGATGCCGGCCTTGGCCAGGACGATCGCATCGTACTGACGCGCGCGCAATTTATCCACGCGCGTAATCACATTCCCGCGTAAGTCTGCGAATTCCAGGTCTGGACGAAGGGCCAATAACTGTGCTTTACGCCTATTTGAAGAAGTTCCGACCAGTGCGTTGGACTTCAGTGACAGGCGCTAAATAACATCCACTTTATCTTTATGAATGATTAATAACTCCGATGGGTCCGCTCGCTCGGACACCGCAGCGATGATCAATCCAGTTGGATGTTGTGTAGGCAGGTCTTTATGTGAATGGACCGCAAGGT
>DASRQK010000104.1:0-17402 GCA_035645875.1 Sphingobacteriaceae bacterium
TTCCCCTACCTGCAGCTCACATTGATCGCTATTTTTCTTGCGGTTGCCTATACGGTGTTTAATTCCATACGTAAATCAGAACAGAATTTGGTTTGGGTGGGTTTAGCCAAAGAAGCTGCCCATCAATTGGGCACGCCGATCTCCTCTTTAATGGCTTGGTTGGAATTGGTCCGTGCGAAATTTGAGGAAGAAGACGATGGCCTGCTAGATGAAATGGAAAATGACATCAAAAGATTGGAGACGGTCGCTGATCGGTTTTCTAAAATTGGTTCTGCCCCGGTTCTTCAGCATCAATCGATTTATAAAGTGGTGGTGGATTTTGTTAATTATTTCAAGGTGCGCACCAGTGATAAAATTGTGTTTAACGTGTCCGGAGATCGGGATGCGGCAGCGATGTTAAATGTTCCCTTATTTGATTGGGTGTTGGAGAATTTGTTAAAGAATGCCGCGAATGCCATAGAGTCGGCAGGTAGAATTGATATTGTGATCACAGAAAATCTCGCTAAGGACGAGATCTATATTGATGTCATCGATACGGGGAAAGGTGTGCCCAGGCATCAATATGACCTCATTTTCAGTCCGGGTTTTACGACCAGGAAAAGGGGATGGGGATTGGGATTGAGTTTAACAAAACGTATGGTTCAATACCATGATGGTCAGATTTTTGTGAAAGACTCAGAATCAGGAAAAGGCACGACTTTTCGTATTGTATTGCCAAGCAGTCAGCAGTACGAAGCCGCTAAAATGACCACCGATGCCTCAAATTTGTAATAAAATGCTGTTATTTGAACATTCGTTGTATGAGTAGCACTATGATGACTTTTGAAGATATTGCAATTCCGCTTTCTTGGCCGGATAAAACTGCCCGAGGTGATGAGCCGTGGATGGCCCTGTTGAAGAAGGTGGGCCTGGTCAAGAATTTAAATTTTAAAATTGGACATGCCGCCGTTCTCCTGATCGAAAAATCATCAGGCCGGGTGCTCTATTTTGACTTTGGCCGATACATTACTCCAAGAGGACATGGTCGGGCACGTTCAGCCAATTCGGATCCTCGCTTACGGATCGAGACTCGTGCTGTGATTTCGCGAAATGGTGTCTTGGTGAATTTGGAAGAAATTCTGAGGGAATTATCAGAATTGGAGTCTGCTACCCATGGAGGGGGACGGTTGTTGTGTTCGGTCGCGACCGGAATTTCTTTTAATCAGAGCAGGGTTTATGCTGATCGTTTGGTGGATGGGGGCCCTATTAAGTATGGAGCTTTAGCGCCGAATAATAATAGTTGTTCTCGCTATGTAGCCCAAATATTGGTCGCAGGAATGCCTAAGGGTGATCAAAGAAGAAACCGCATTCTTTATCCAGAGTTTATCAAGGCCAGTCCCACCAGTAATGTCGTAAACGGGGATCCCTTAGGACAGGTCTTTAGTTATGAAAATGGTTTATTGACCAGCTTAAAAATGAATCGTTTTCAATCGGCCAAATTCCATTTTAATCAATTATACGCGAATTTTACGACTAAGGGTTCTCAGAACTTAGGGAATGATTCACGACCCGGCCACACAGCTGAACCGATTCGGAGCATAAAAATTCCTAAACATGCGCAATGGCTAGGAGGAATAGGTGAGGGGAGATGGTTCGTGCTGGATCCGATAGCTTCTGCCTTTCAGATTAGCAGACTAGATGAAAATGGAGTGGCGGATTATCGCGTGATCTGTAAAGCCGATGCTGCTTTTGATCCGAATTCCGCATATTCTTTTACGTTTGATGTACATCATAAAAGACATGTGATCAGGCAAAACGAACAAAATATTGTATTTTATACTGAAATGGGTGATTTTACTCATGAAATGGAGGCACATTCTCAGTTTCAATTTTATGGCAAGTAATTTGAAATGGCATGAAAGATTTTAAAGCTTACTTTATCATTCCAGCAGAACCTGAGCTGGTTTATAAAGCGCTGACCACCGAAACGACCATCGAACTTTGGACAGGAGAATCTGCAACGATGGTCGCGGAGCCAGGCACCGAGTTCTCTATGTGGAGCGGGTCGATTGTCGGCATTAACCGCACTTTTGTACCGGACGAACTGATCGAACAGGAGTGGTATTTTGGAGCAGATCATGCCGCCCCATCCATTGTCAAGCTCAAATTACATGCGCATAAGAGCGGGACTTCTTTGGAGGTTCGTCATTCAAATATTCCACTTCAGGATTATGACAACATCGTAGAAGGTTGGCAATCTACCTATATGGCGGCGCTTTATGATTTTTACAGTTAATAGGAGCTGCATGAGGGATTGCGTGATCATGCTCATGTTGTTTTTACCGTATTCCATTTTTGGGGGTCAATCCGCTACACCTCATCCAGACAAGGTCGATCAAGTGGAGGATCTTAGCATTGAATATGAGCGGCTTCGCTTAGAAGGGATTGGGAGTGTTATGCCGTATTTGGACAGCATGTACCAGCATTTTGTACAGGCTCGACATCTCAAGGGCCAAGCCGAAGTTTTGACCCGCATGGGCGAAACCTTTCTGCAAACGGCGCAATTTCCCCCTGCTTTTGATGCCTACGATGAAGCCTTGACTATTTACCTTTCCCTGAATGACGAATTGGGAGTAGCGAAAGCGTATTCGGGCAAGGGTACGGTGGAAGGTAGAAGAGGAAATATGACCCTTGCCAATGAATGGCTATTGACCGCGCTGGATATTTATGATCGACATGAGCACGAGCGTGGCTTAAGTAGTACTTATTTAAAACTGGGTGTAGTAAATGTCAATTTATTGAATTTTGAAGAAGCCATTGCCCTTTATAATCAGGCATTGACCTATGCGTTGCGAGCAGACAGCAATGATGTAGTGACTTTGTACAATAATATTGGCGCAGTATATTTCCATCAAGATGAAATTGACCAAGCGATCTATTTTTTTGAGAAGGCGCTGGATTTTGGTTCCGGGCCTGCATTAGAATCCAGTCAGCTGTTGACCCTCAGTAATTTGGCAGCTATCTACAACGAAAAGGAAGAATGGGAACTGGCTTCCGATTTCTACCTGCGGGGAATTGATATCGCTCAAAAACACCAATTACGCGAAGAGGAATTGATGATCCGTCACAATATGTTGGGAATTTATGAGGATCAAGACCTGAATCGAGCCATCCATGATGCAGAAGAGATTTGGAAAACAGCCGATAGTTTAGATTTGTACTATGTTGCTTTGGGAGCTGCTAATAAATTGATCGACTACTTTAAACGGCAAGGGGATGACTCCGCTGTGATTTATTGGATGGAAGAACACAGGCGGATTTCTGAAATCAGATACGATGAAAACAAAACGCGAGAGATCAGCAATCTCCAATCCGTCTACGAATTGAATAAATCCAGGGCCGATGTAAAAGAGCTACAAGAGAAGATTTCGCTTCGCGAGAAAGCTAATTTATATATGTGGTTGGCGATTCTGGCATTGGGCACAGGTTTACTCATCGCCTTCGTGATGTATCACCGAATCCGAAAAATCAATAAAACTTTAAAAATAAGAGAGAAAGAACTTCAGGAGAAAGATAAAATTAAAGACTATTTATTCTCCATCATTGCTCACGACTTGAAGGGTGCGCTTTCCGCTCAAATAATGGCACTCAGGATGCTGAATGAGCAGAAGCATCAATTACCTGAGGGGGCACAAAATCTGACCAAAGCCATGGGGAATAATATGGGTGAAGTGGAGTTTGTGTTAGATACGCTCCTGCATTGGGGAAAAAAGCAAATAAAAGGAATCCATTTGGAGCAAAGTCCATTCTCAACCAAATCTATCGTACAAGAAACGTGTAGTCAGCTGGAGGTCAGCATGAATATGAAAAATTTGGGAGTGGATGACTACACGGGTGATCAGACCCGCATTTATGCAGACCAAAATCAATTTCGATTTGTGCTGCGGAATTTGATCAGCAATGCCGTGAAGTACTCAAAACCAGGTGGGGTCATCACGATTGGAGAATTAGAATCTAATAACCTTAACGACGTGATTATTTACGTCCGTGATCAAGGGGTAGGGATACGTGAAGAGGACAAACCGTACATTTTTCAAGCCTTTAATAAGAGTCAGATTGGGACTAAAAAAGAATTAGGAAATGGATTGGCGCTCATGATTAGCAAGGAGTTTGTGATCCTTAACGGTGGAGACATCTGGTTTGAGGACAACAACGATGGCCCAGGCACGACTTTTTATTGTAAGTGGCCGCGTTCCCCTTCAGTGCGCCAGGAGCTGTCCTAAATGGGAGGTGTTCTCACACATTAAATTCCCGCAGAATGGAACTGCAGATCGTATAATTTTTTGTAATAGCCGTCCCGTTGAAGCAATTCCTGGTGACTGCCCATTTCCATCATTTCACCTTTTTCAAGGACAATAATCTTATCGGCTTTCTGAATGGTCGATAGGCGGTGTGCGATCACGATCGACGTTCTGCCCTCCATCAATGTTCCAATGGCTTGTTGTATAAGTGCTTCTGTTTCGGTGTCTACTGATGAGGTCGCTTCGTCCAGCACCAAGATTCTCGGGTCATGGACCAATGCCCGAATGAAGGAAATCAGTTGCGCTTGGCCGGAAGAAAGGGTAGCCCCTCTTTCCTGGACCACATAATCATATCCACCCGGCATTTGCATGATGAATTCATGCGCTCCTACTTGTTTAGAAGCCTCGATGATTTTTTCACGTGTGATTTTCGGGTCATTGAGGCTGATGTTATTGGCGATGCTATCCGAAAAAAGAAACACATCTTGCAAAACTGTTCCGATGGTTCTACGCAGGTAATTGAGCTCATAATTTCGGATATCTTCTCCGTCCAGGAGAATGGAGCCCTTATTGATCTCATAAAAGCGACTGAGAATATTGATAACAGAGGATTTTCCTGCTCCAGTAGCTCCGACCAGCGCGAGGGTCTCGCCCGGTTTGATCCGGAAATTAATGTCTTTTAAAACCCATTTTTCATCCCGATAGGCAAACCAAACCCGATCGAAAACGATCTCTCCCCGAACTTTCTCGGGTAGCAGGTTCCCATCATTCGGCGTGATTTCGTCAGTATCCAACACCTCAAATATTCTTTCGGCACTGACCATGCCCATTTGGAGGGTGTTAAATTTATCCACCAATTCACGGATGGGCCGAAAAATCATATTGATGTACATGATAAAAGCGACCACCACCCCTGGAGAAATTTCCTCGGCGAGGATGGATTTTGAGCCATACCAAACCAAGAGGCCCAAAGCGATGGCCATAATGATTTCGATCACCGGAAAAAAGATAGAGAAATACCAATTCGCACGGATATGCGCATTTCTGTGCTCGGCATTGGCCACCTTAAACTTCGCCATTTCCTGTTTTTCGCGCGAAAAATATTGGATGATGCTGATCCCGGTGATGTGTTCTTGCAAAAATGTATTTAGGTTAGAGATCCACTTCCGAACATCTTGGAACGCAGATTTCATCGCATTTTTAAAGATCAGCGTAGCGACAATCATCACCGGCATGGGAATGAGCACGATCAAGGTCAGTTTCCAATCGGTGTAAAACATCACTCCTAAAATGACGGCGAGTTGCAGTAGGTCTCCAATAATCTGGATCAACCCTTCAGAAAAGATATTCGCGATGGTCTCCAAATCCGAGACGGTCCGCGTGATAATCCTCCCAATCGGCGTGTTGTCAAAATATTGTAATCGCAAACGGGCGATGTGATTGAAGACATCGATTCGCAGATCCCGAATCACGGATTGTCCCAAGGTATTGGTCATCAATGAATGGAAATAGCGCACAATGGATTGTAAGAGTAATAGACCCAGCATGGCCACGAGCATCCAATGCAGATTAGAAATTTGATCCGTTAAGATGAATTGGTCCAAGGTGAATTCCACCAAAAGAGGCATAGCAGGCGCGATGACTGCCATCAGAATGGTCAAGAACACAGAAATGACAAAGGTCATGCGGTACGGTCTCAGGTACCGCATGACCCTCCTTAATAAATCAGTATCAACAGCTTTATTTTCTTTTTTCAAATCGTACAAAAATACGATTTATTCAGAGCCGAATCAATTTTACTTTTTATTCAAGTCCAGCGATCGTTGCTTCTAAGTCCTCGAATGCCAAATCGTTTTCAATGATCTTCCCATCGGGCGTGATAATCATGTACCTCGGCAATTCAGTGAGATAGAGCTCGTCTATGGCTTGTTGGCGATTTTCCGCACGCAGCAAAAAGCTATTGTCCAAATTCATATCATCGGTCATGGGTTTCCATAAGCTCATTTTCGTGTCTAGAGATAAATAAATTGCCTCCACATCGGTCTTGCCACTTTCACTAATCACATCCGCTATGGTTGGAATCTGGCTGGCCGCCGTGGGTTCCCAGCTAGCCCAAAAAACCAATAGTAAATAGCTTTTGTCCGAATATAAGTCCGGATTAAAAGGATGCAGCTGACTCGTTCTGGAAGCCAATAATTTGGCCACATCGATTTCTTGGGTATGATTTTGTATGCGATAAATGCGGTTCGCCAAATCGATCCCGTATTTAGATTTTTGGGCCTGCTCCGGGGCGTCTTCATACACCGATTGGTAGCGGTCCATATTCGATCGATGATCTGTTTGTCTATAGATGAGGTAGAGATTTCCGATCCCTGGATCAGCTTTTGAGATGTAATCCTGATTGATTTCAGCGATTTGTTGTGCAGTCCGAGTCTCGATCTGGTCATCATAGTGATGATCTGCATGCCATTCTTCCAAGAATTGTTGTTCTTCACCCGCATTGTCCACATAAAAATGGTAAGGAGTCACATACACATCTGTATTGGGGTTATCTCTTTGGCCCAATGTCAATTCTGTACCGTCTTCCAAAAAGATCGGGAAGGTGTACCACCATTTGATGTCCACTCCTCGGTCATCCGCCCGAGCTCCTTCCACTTCTAAGAAATACACCTCATTAACCGGCAATTCCGACAATGAATGGTCCAGTTGACCTCCTGGCGCTGTAAAAGTCTGTAATGTGTCTCGCTGATTGTCCCCAAAGAGGATAAAGTTAAGGTCCCCCATATCTTCGAATGAACCTGTAATTCGAGCTGAACCGGTTTGTGGTACATACTGTTGAAGGCTGAGTTCCGTCGATCCTGATTTTTCATTTTGGCCGCAGGCGCTGAGTAAAAGAATTAGGATGCCTAATAGTGAGCCGTTTTTTAGTTTCATAATGTTGAGATTTATAGAGTTGTGTTTAATTGATTCAATTTTGGAACAATGCTTTCTGGATATTTAACTTGACTGAGATACAATCCGTCTGCCGGCACCGAGGCCCCGGCCCTTGACCTGTTTTTGCTTTCAATCACTGTCCGCATATGTTCGGGTTTGAATTTACCGTGTCCGATATCCAATAATGTGCCTACAATTGCTCGTACCATGTTGCGTAGAAATCGATCCGCCTCGATATGAAATATGAGCCGTTCTGAATTTCCGAGTTTTGACGATTGCTCCCAATACGCCTCAAAAATAGTGCAGTTATTGGTAAAAACCTGGGTATTTGATTTGCTAAAGCAGCTAAAATCACGATATTCCAGTAATAGCTCGGCGGCTTCATTCATCTGCTTCACATCAGGCAAGTCTCGGATCTGCCATGAAAGTCCTTGTAAAAAAGGGTTTTTCCCCTGATGAATGTGGTATTCGTAGCGTCTACTGGTGGCATCGAACCGGGCATGCGCAGTAGTATCGACGGGAACAATGGACCTCGCCGCGATGCTCATGGGCAGCAATGAATTGAGTTGGTGTAAAAATCCTGTGGTGTTATTAATCGGCTCGGTCAAATCAAAGTGAGCAAAAAGCTGTAGGGCGTGAACACCGGCATCGGTTCGCCCACAGCCGGTGGTCTGCACGTTTTGACGCGTGATGGTGCTGAGGGTTTTGTCGACCACTTGTTGTACACTTACGGCATTTTGTTGGATTTGCCAGCCATGAAAATTACCCCCATGAAAGGCCAATTCTACAAAATATCGATGATGTATAGTGGGAGACATGCGCAAATTTATTACTTTTATTGCGCACAAAGTTAATTGAAATATCTGAATGAGCCTCACAAAAGACACCTTTGATTTCTTGAATGATCTGAACTCCAATAATAATCGAGATTGGTTTTCGGAGAACAAGTACCGCTATGACCGATCTTGGCAGGAAATGAAGCGTTTTGTCGGCCAAATCATTGAGGGATTGGCCCGTTTTGACCCTAAAATTCACAAGGACATCGATCCAGGTAAATGCTTATTTCGAATTTATCGAGATATTCGATTTAGAAAGGATAAGACGCCCTACAAGACTTGGTTGGGTGCGGGAATTTCCATCAATGGCCGCAAATTGCAGGGGCCGGAATATTATATTCATGTCCAGCCTGATCGTAGTTTTTTGGCCGTAGGTTACTGGCGACCGGAAAAAGAGCACCTGGCAGCGATAAGACAGGAGATTGATTACCAGGGAGAGGAGTGGGAAAAGATGTTGCGCCAAATTAGTGAGCAGGCTGGTGAATCCTTGTATCCCGATCGAGAAGACAGTTTAAAACGACCTCCAGCAGGTTTTACCGCAGATCATCCCCAGATTGAGTACTTGAAACTGAAAAGTTTTACCCTGTCTCGTCCCCTTGAGAATCATGCATTAATGGGGCCTGAGGCAGTCGCGTATGTTTTAAATTTTTACCAGGAAATGTTGCCGTTTAAAACTTTCATTCATCAAGCCATTGGTGATGAGTGAGTTTATTCTGGCAGCGAAATCTTTCCCATGCAAACCGCTGGAGCTCGGAAGAGTCCTTTAACATATTCAGGACTGCCGGCTATACTTTCATTGGCCAATACCGCAAATAGCGCCGCTTCCTTAGCGTCGGGATCTAATCCCAGGGCATCAAATGTCTCGAGTTTTAGGTTCAGTTCACTTATGGATTCTTTGATCAATTTCATGAGCAAGGGGTTAGAAATTCCCCCTCCGCTTCCCAAGATGCGCGTCGGATTATGATTCGGAAGGTTCTGAATGGTTTCACGTATGGATTGGCCGATCCCATGGGCAGAAAACGCGCAAAGGGTAGCCATGATGTCGTTTGGCGTTGGCTCTTCTATACCACTCCGGTTGATCGCCTCCCCCAAGTAATGTAGGTTAAATAGCTCGGGCCCGGTCGTTTTTGGGATTTTATCCTGGAAAAATGAATGATCCAGCAACGCATGTAACAAAGCAGGGAGTACCGTTCCGGATTGGGCTATTTCTGCATTTTTATCCATATCCTGCCCGAAATGTTTCTGCATGAATTGGTTCATGAGGGTGTTTGCCGGACCTACATCCGTCGCAAAAGCCGTGTGTCCTGCTGTAAAAGCCGACCTTGAAGGTAAAAATGTGAAGTTAGCGATGCCGCCCAGATTAAGTAGAATGCGGTTTTCTGTAGGGTCAGAATAGAGCAGATAGTCCCCATATAATGCCAATGGAGCTCCCTCTCCTCCTGCAGCTACATGTTTTTGTCGAAAATCAGATAAGGTGATGATGCCGGTTTTGACGGCCAAATGGTCTCCGTCTCCGATTTGAAGGGTGTTGTTTGGGTACAACTCACTTTGGCTGAGCGACTGAGGTGCATGATATACCGTTTGACCGTGACTCGCGATGAGATCGATTTGGTCGGGCCGAATGCCCCAGGATTTTAGCGTGCTCAAAACCATCTCTGCGTGGGTGTCAGCGATCAAGGCGTTCAGGCCACTGAGATCAGCCTGTTGGATCTGTTCCTGCGCGAATACCCGAAGAATGGATGCCCTGAAGGAAGAAGTGTACTCCTTTGTTTTAAACCGTACAAGCTTTAGAGATGTTCGGGTGCCGAAACCACTTATCTTGCACAGGGCCAGATCCAATCCATCCAATGAAGTACCTGACATTAGGCCAAGAATGGTGCGTGTTTCTTGTTGAGCAATGGAGAAAAGTTTAGCTATTTGTCTATTCATTGGTCTAATATAAGAGTTTTTTATTCTTATTTTGCGCTTGCAAATAACAGTTAAGATAGTTATGTTTGGAAAAAAATAAGGTATGAATTTCCCTGAAGAACTGAAATACACAAAGGACCATGAGTGGATCCGTGTAGAAGGCGAAGAAGCCGTTATTGGTATCACCTCGTTTGCTCAGAGCGAACTGGGTGACATCGTTTTTGTTGATGTGGACACGATTGGTGATGAAGTCGGCCAGGACGACGTGTTCGGCAGTGTAGAAGCCGTAAAAACAGTGTCCGATCTGTTTTCTCCAGTAACCTGTACCATATTGGAAGTGAACGGTGAAATTGACGGTTCTCCAGAACTGATCAATCAGGATCCTTACGGTAAAGGTTGGATTATTCGGGTGAAACTAAGTGAACCTGCCCAAGTGGAAAATTTACTGAGTGCTCAGGAGTATAAAGACCTTGTCTCTGCGTAAGAGCGGTTTAGACAATTTCTGCAAAATTGCTCACAAGCCTGGAAAATCTGGAATACCAGATTTTCCAGGATTCTTTTAATTCGACCTCTTTGATATAGCAAACCCGCTATGCGATATTATTTTTTGCCGTTTCTTTGGGCCATAATTGTTCTCATTCTTTGTCTTTTGCCGCCCAGCAGCTTAGAAGGAACGCCGCGTTTTTTCGAGGGAGCGGATAAGGTAGTACACCTCGGTTTTTTCTTTGTCTTTAGCACCTTATTATTTCATGCCTATCTTCAAATCGATGGTAATCATTTTAAATTGTGGCCTCGGTTTTTTCAAGTAGTGCTCATTTCAGTCGTTTTTGCGGCGCTGACCGAACTTTTACAATGGAAGATCTCCACCCATCGCAACGGAGATTGGTGGGACTTTTTCGCTGATGTGGTGGGTATTGGGATGGCCTCCTTCTCTTTTTTACTATTGCGTAGCCGAAACCGGTAACCTTAGTTTCGCTTCCGGGCTAGGGCCACAATGCTAATGTGTGCGGCACCCGCCTTTTCTAATTCCTGCGCACAACCGATCATCGTGGCACCGGTAGTGAGTACATCATCGACGATAACCACATGTTTGCCCGCTAAGATGGTCGAATACTCCGGATTGACGACCACGTTACGTTCTAAATTCTCAAAACGTCCCATTCGGCCCTTTCCGACTTGTGATCGGGCATTTTTAACTTTTCTCATGGCTTCAGGCCAAACTTCCAGCTTTAGTTTCTCCCCTAATCCATTAGCAAAATAAAGGCTTTGATTATATCCGCGTTTCCGGAGACGACTGGCCTGAATAGGTACGGGTATCAGCACATCTGCCTCCCGAATGGGATGCTGATCTTTGAGCAGGGTTTCAGCATAACGTTGACCTAAAAATTGGCCCAATTCTTTCATCCCTAAATATTTAAAATGATGAACGATTTGCTGGACAATGGACGCCTCATTAAAGTACAGGTAGCACAACACATACCTGGCTGGGATCTGTCCCCCGACAAGACGAAGGGCTTCATTCTGTGAATCCATGTGCATACGGGTCTCAGGGAGGGAATAAAGGCATACCGTGCATAACCATTTTTCATGATTTACCAGCGGATTGCGGCATCCCGCGCAGCATGAGGGGAAGAGCAAGTCCATGGTGGTGTCTGTGTAGTACCTGATGGGACGTAGAAAGTCATTCAAAAGACGCATAGTTTTTCTCCAATTTGATTATTTATCAAATATAAAGAAAATAAATTAATCCTAAGAAGATAATTCGTTTTAGTTGATTTGCCGAGCCTACGAAATGGTTTCTTCCTTAATGGCCAATTGACCACAGGCCGCGTCAATGTCTTTTCCGCGACTGCGGCGGATATTGGTCGTGATGCCTTCAGCCTTTAGAAAGTCTGCAAAGACATCGATTTTGTCTTCACTCGCGTTCGTAAAGTCGGCAAAAGAGATGGGGTTGTATTCAATGATGTTCACCTTGCAGGGAATATGACGGCAAAACCTAGCCAAATCCTGCGCATCACTTAGTTCATCGTTGAAACCATGAAACACAATGTATTCGTAAGTGACCGGGTTTTTTGTTTTTGCGTAGTAATATTTGAGTGCTTCCTCCAGCGCGGACAGACTGTTTTGCTCATTGATCGGCATGATCTGATTTCGCTTCTCATCGTCTGCTGCATGTAGGGACAATGCCAAGTTAAATCGAACTTGATCATCTCCCAACTTTTTGATCATTTTTCCAATTCCTGCAGTAGAAACGGTGATCCGCTTCGCCGCCATGTGTAAGCCGTCCGGTGAAGTGATCCGATCAATGGAACGTAAAACATTGCTGTAATTGAGCAGGGGCTCACCCATACCCATATAAACGATGTTGGTGAGCGGTGTTTGGTATTGCTCCTCTGCCTGACGGCTAATTAAAACGACTTGATCATAGATTTCGTCGGCGTTCAGATTACGTTTCCTGTCCATGTATCCTGTGGCGCAAAATTTACAGGTCAAACTACATCCGACCTGAGAGCTGACGCAGGCAGTCATCCGATCATCGGCTGGGATCAAAACGCCTTCGACCAAATTCCCGTCATGGAGCACAAAACTACTTTTAATGGTTTTATCCGAGCTGATTTGGGCAGTTTTTACTTGGGCGGGACGGATGACGAATTGTGATTTCAGAATTTCTCTAAATGCTTTAGGTAAATTAGTCATGGCGTCAAAATCGACGCAGGATTTTTCCCAAAGCCACTGGAATAACTGCTTCGCACGAAAAGCAGGCTGATCAAATTCCTGCATTTTCTCTACCAATTGTTCCAGGGAGAGACTTCTAATATCTATTTTTTTTGGACTTTCCACGGCACAAAGATACACATTTGCAAATCCTTAACGAAATGAGTATCTTTGTGAGATCAACCATTTTGAATAAACTTAATTATGAATCGTTTTTATTCAGCGGATTTTATTGTGCCTATAAAAGGTGAGCCTTTGCTGGAAGCTGTCGTGGAGACCAGTAAAAGGGGCGAGATAATTAAAATTTGGAAATCCAGAAGTGACTTGCCTTTAGGTGCGGATGTACAAATTTTTAAAGGTATTATCGTACCCGGTTTTGTAAATGCACACTGCCATTTAGAACTGTCTCATTTATTCGGGAAGGTGCCGCGCGGTACGGGTTTAGTGGAGTTTGTGAAGTCGATTATCAGTCAGCGAAATGCGCCCGATGAGGTGGTGATGGAAGCCATGCAGAAAGCTGATAGCCAAATGTATAGAAACGGCATTGTGGCTGTTGGTGATCATGCCAATACGACCATTTCGAAATCGGTGAAACAGAAAAGCTCACTTTATTACCATACGTTTTTGGAAGTGATGGGTTTTGACCCGGATAAAGCAGCGCAGATCATGTCGGATGCTAGGAGCACCCAGAAGAAATTCGACGGCCTTTCGGTGAGCATCACGCCTCATGCGCCTTATTCCACGTCTAAGAAATTGATGCTTCAGATCCGCGATTCGCCTCAGGAAGAAATTCCCATGCTCAGTTATCATAATCAGGAATGCGAGGAGGAAAATGTTTTCTTTAAGAAATTAGAGGGCCCTTTCGTCGATTTTTATAAATGGTTGGGTCAGGATATCAGTCATTTTAAGGCCCAATCTACGAACTCCCTTCGCACCATGGGAATGGCATTCCCGCGTGACCGGCCCATACAATTGGTTCATAACACCTATACTTCGATAAAAGATGCGGCCTTTTTGGCGCGTACAGGCGTGCACGTCTATTGGTGCCTCTGCCCAAATGCTAATTTGTACATCGAAGGAAAGCTGCCTCGCATTCGAATGGTAAACCATTATGAGCGTCCCGTGACCATAGGAACCGATAGTTTGGCTTCCAATGATCAACTTTGTATTTTGTCTGAAATGCGCGCTTACCATGCACACTTTCCAGAGATTACACTCCTTGAAATGTTAAAGTGGGCCACCTGGAATGGAGCCGAATTTTTGGGGATTACAGATCAATTCGGATCCATAGAGGTCGGCAAAAAACCAGGGTTGAACTTATTGACGAATGCGGAGTCTTTAGCGTTTCATGAAGGAATTAAAGTCAAAAGGCTCATCTAACACCTACACCTTTGAACTTTTGTATTTTAGTTTTTGGCCATGGCTAATAACTCCAAGCTTTTCAGTGGCAGGTCGAAACGTTCTGCAATGTCTTGATTGGTGAGGTGTCCTTGATAGAGATAAACTGCATTTCTGACCCCGGGTTTCTTCCAAATCAGGTTGTTCAAACCACCACTGTCCGCGATGTCCACTAAAATGGGCGTGAAAATATTGGTCAATGCATAAGTGGCCGAACGCGCCACGCGGGAGGCGATATTGGGCACACAATAATGGATCACATCGTACTTTCTGAAGATCGGCTGGTCGTGGCTCGTCACTTCGGAAGTTTCAAAACAGCCTCCCTGATCGATGCTCACATCGATCAGGACCGAGTCCGGTTTCATTCTGGAAACGGTCTCCTCATTGATCAAACAAGGACTTCGACCGTGATTGGACCGCACTGCACCGATGACCACATCACTGGACATGACCGCTTTCTTTAAGACAACAGGTTGGATGACGGAGGTGTAAACCCGGCTGCCGACATTGCTTTGTAAGCGGCGTAATTTATGAAGGGAACGATCGAAGACCTTGACTTGTGCCCCCAAAGCTAGCGCGGCCCGAGCTGCAAATTCTCCAACGGTTCCGGCTCCGATTATCACCATTTCCGTTGGAGGAACACCGGTAATTCCACCTAACATCAAGCCCTTTCCTTCGAAAACATTGCTGAGGTATTCCGCAGCGATCAATACCGAAGTGGTGCCGACGATTTCACCCATCGCCCGTACTACCGACAAGGTGCCGCCCTCATCCCTCAAGTATTCATAAGAAAGGGCCGTGACTTTTTTCTTCATCAATGCCTGCAGGCAGGCCGTTTCAAGGTATGCTGGTGGCTGGCATGATAAAAGGGTTTGTCCCGATTTCATCCATTCGATTTCTGCCAAGGTAGGCGCGGCGATTTTAATCAGCAGTTCCGCTTTATAGACCTCCTCCGGACCGTAAGCGATTTCGGCACCGACTTCACTATAATGACGGTCTTGAAAATTAGAACGGGCCCCGGCGCCGCTTTCCAAAACGACCCGGTGCCCGTGCTCGACCAATAGTCCCACCGACAAGGGAGTGAGTGGGACCCTATTTTCCTGATGACTTAACTCTTTTGGAATACCAATATAGAGTTTTTGTTGTTTTCTTCCGATCTCCTGCAGCGACTCTTGTGTCTGTAACATGGCCTGCTGCGCCAACTTGCTGAATTCACTCATGGTTAATCATTCTGAATGTTCAGCTAATATACAAAATTTACCTACTAAAACTTCAAATGCAGGCCCAGCAAAAAGTTGGCGGTCGCCTGCGGGTAGTAGTAGTTATAAGATGCCCGGCTTCCGTCCTCATTCAAGTGTCCCCATGTATAGCCATTAGCGGCATACTTTTCCCCAAAAATATTGTTCAATGCCAGTGTCAAACCCACCTCCTTAGCTCCACGATAGGAAGTCGTATAAGCCACCCGTAGGTTATTGACAAAAAAGGCGTCCAAGCTGCGATCCAACGAAGTGGTATTATCCAGGTATTGACGTGAAACATACTTGCTGATCAGGGCCAATTCGAATGAACTAACCGGGCGATACGCGATTTCACTCGAACCTACGAAAGCCGGAGAAAGTGCAATATGTGTTTTATCGTATGAAATGGATTGTTGACCCGAATAATCATGCAGATCCACATACTCCGTAAAATTACGGATTTGATTATCACTGAACGCTGCGGTAGCGGACCAGGTCAATTGGCGGAACGGCTGCCACTGAGCGTCTAATTCTAGCCCGATACGGTAACTGTCCTCCACGTTTTGGCGATTTGCTTCACCCACGTCATTGATCATTCCCGTCAAAATGAGCTGATTTTTGTAAAACATGCCATAAACATTGGCACCCAAACGGTAACGACTACCCGAAATTCTGTATCCCGCCTCTATATTTCTTAATTGTTCGGGTTTCGGACGGCTGCTGACCGATGAATCCACGTAGTCATCGCGAATCGGCTCTTTATTGGCGATCGCCACGGAGGTGTAAACCTGGCTTTGATCCGAGAGTCTATACGTCATGCCGATTTTGGGGTTGAAGAAGTGTAGGTGGTCCGTTTGATCCAATTGAACCAAATTTCGGTCGTAACCCACAAAGGTATAACGGATGGTTCGGTATTGAACATCTGCATAAAGTGAAAAGTCGGCGGCCTGATATTCAGCCTTCGCGAAAATATTGAAGTCATCTTTCAAGCCTTCATCCTCGTAATAGCGGTCACCCAGATTACCATCCGAAGCGAATCGGGCCCAGATAACCTCCCCATAATGCCCGCCTATGTAGTCATTATAGGCTCCACCCAGCGTCAAATCTAATTTTTGCGATAAATGGTGGGTGAGTGACCAGGTCGCGCCATAAAAATGGTTGTCTAACCAGCGCCTGCGAACCAGATCCGAGCTGTTAATCGTCGTTCCTCCGATGTTTAAGTCTTCGAGGCCATAGCGTGAGAAGGAATCATTTTCCCTAAATTCCTCATAATAGCCAGCACCCCGGGTATAATGTAGGGCAGCATTGAGGTGGGTTTTAGGGGACAATCCCTGAGCATAGTGCAGCTGGTAGTGGGTTTGCACATAATTGTCGGTCTGGTTTTCATAGGTGAATTCGTTGTAACGGCGATTCGTTTCTAACATTTCTTCCGGTACGCCGTTCCAGGCTTGGTAGGTTTTTTCCTTGCCGGAAAAGACATTGGCCCTTAATAAGTGATTTTGGCCGTGCCAGGCGCCCGTCAAAAAGAACGATTGCAGGTCTGAAAAAGCTCGATCGATGTACCCATCGCTTTTAATCTGGGATAACCGACCGTCAAAACTGAATCGCTCATTGAGCAAACCTGTTCCTAAGCGTACGGTGTTTTTCAAGGTGTTGTAGGATCCGAATGAATTGTCCAATTCAGCGTAAGGTTCTGCTTCCAGGCTGGTGGTCTGAATGTTCATGCTCGCTCCGAAAGCCCCCGCTCCGTTAGTGGAAGTCCCGACACCGCGCTGGAGCTGGATATTATCCACAGAAGAAGCAAAATCGGGTAGGTTAATCAAAAATGCGCCCATGCTCTCCGGATTGTTTAGGGGTACGCCGTTAATGGTCACATTGACACGGGTCGGATCACTTCCGCGGACCCGAATTCCGGTGTAACCCACGCCAGCACCGGCGTCGGAGGTCACCACGACGCCCGGCGTCTGATCCAATAAATAAGTCAAGTCCTGACCCAAATTGTTTTTAGCTAGCTCGGCTCGACTCACATTGCGGTAAGTGGTGGCCGAATTTTCGCTCGCCCTGGTGGCTTGCACGATCACTTCTTCGGTTAA
>DASRQK010000105.1:0-3141 GCA_035645875.1 Sphingobacteriaceae bacterium
CCGGCTAAGGCGGCTTTAATAATGGCCCGGGTATAAGCGAGTTTGATTCTTCTACCCACACCATACGGTCCGGCGATCCAACCCGTATTGATCAACCAAACATTAATGTTTGAATCCTTTAATTTACTTCTGAGTAATTCCGCATATTGAGAAGGATGCAGGGGTAGAAATGCTTCTCCGAAACAGGCAGAAAAAACGGCTTTAGGCTCCGTGACACCGACCTCCGTACCTGCTACTTTGGCCGTATAGCCCGAAATGAAATGGTACATGGCCTGTGTAACACTCAGTTTGGAAACTGGAGGTAATACGCCAAAAGCATCGGCCGTTAAAAAGAAAATGTTTTTCGGCGCTCCACCCCGACTTCCTTCAGCTAAATTTTCGATGTGATGGATGGGATAAGCAACACGTGTGTTCTCCGTTTTCTCAATGTTATCATAATCCGGGATACGGGTGCCGGGATGAAAATTAATATTTTCCAGTAAAGCGCCAAATTTGACGGCATTAAAAATTTCAGGTTCTTTCTTCAGATCTAATCCCACACATTTAGGATAGCATCCACCCTCAAAATTAAATATACCATTATCGCTCCAGCCATGTTCGTCATCACCAATAAGTTTCCGCTCCACATCGGCAGAAAGTGTGGTCTTTCCCGTGCCGGATAATCCAAAATATAGCGCGGTATCATTATTTTCATCCGTATTGGCGGAGCAATGCATGGATAAAACACTTTTTTGAAGCGGAAGCACTAAATTCAACACAGAAAATATGCCTTTTTTTATCTCTCCGGTATATCCTGTTCCAGCGATCAAAATGACCTTTTCAGTAAAATTTAGAATGACAAAATTTGGGCTTATTATTCCAAAAGCATCCGGATTTGGGCAGGTATAACCGGAGGCCGCCAAAATGGTCCATTCGGGTTGATCCGATGGTTTTACTTGTTCTGGCCGAATGAACATATTATTAACAAAAATGCTTTGGTAGGCCGACTCTGTTACTGCGCGTAAAGTCAGTTGATGCCTGGGGTCTGCACAAGCGATTGCATCCCGCACAAAAAGTTCTTTTCCGCCCAAATATTCTGTGACTTGCTTATACAGTTGCTCATAATGCGCTTGAGAGATCGCTTGATTTACTTTACCCCACCAAACATGCTCGGCAGTTATTTCATCTTTAACGATAAACCGATCTCCGGGAGAACGTCCTGTAAACTTACCCGTATCAGCAGCTAACGCGCCTGAATCGGCTAATTGCCCCTCTCCGACATGCACAGCATGTTCCACCAATTCGGCGATGGATTTTTGATAATGAATCGTTTCATTTGATTGGATTCCCAAGTAGTTCAAGTCCAATCTATTATTATTGATTTGCATCAGAACTTTAAGTTATTTGTATGTAAATGATGCGGGCAAATGTAACCAAAATTTCCTTCCTTTGCCGAAGAACATGAGCTGAAAATCAGCTTATTGTAAAAGATACACTAAGTCAATCTACTGATAAACAAGGTATTTTATCGTTTTAGCAATTTTTCGGATTATTTAGTAATTTTGGATATATTTAGAATGAAATGAAACTGTATACGATAGAGACCGGTTTTTTCAAATTGGATGGAGGAGCCATGTTTGGTGTAGTTCCAAAATCATTGTGGCAAAGAACGAACCCGGCAGATGAAAATAATTTGTGCACTTGGACCACACGCCTTTTACTGATCGAGGATGGCAAACGACTAATTCTGGTGGATACCGCCCTGGGTGAAAAACAGGATCATCACTTTTTTAGGCACTACCATCGTTCGGAAACAGTAAACCTGAGTGACGCCTTGGCTAAACATGGATTTCATCCCGATGATGTAACCGATGTATTTTTAACGCATTTGCACTTTGATCATGTAGGTGGAGCAGTAGTTAAAAATGGAAACATACTCGAAACGACCTTTAAAAATGCGACCTATTGGAGCAATGAAAAACATTGGAATTGGGCCGTTCATCCGAACCCCAGAGAGCGAGCCTCCTTCTTGAAAGAAAATATTCTTCCAATACAGGAAAGCGGTCAGTTAAAATTTATAGATGATGTCGAAGGAATCCATTTCACAGATCATATTCGCGTGCGGTTTGTGCATGGACATACTGAAGCCATGATGCTGCCGGAAATTGATTACCAAGGACAGAAAATCCTCTATATGGCCGACCTGCTCCCTTCTGTAGGTCACATTCCATTACCCTATGTAATGGGATACGATATCAGGCCTTTAGATACCCTGGAAGAGCGGGGCAGATTTTGGCAAGAAGCGGTAGATGGCGAATATCTTTTAATGCTGGAACACGATCCTGTGCACGCATTCTGCACCCTACACAGGACGGAAAAGGGCATTCGGCTGAAAGAAACCTTCAGCAGTGATGTTTTAAATGCCTAAAATTTTACTTAATCCTTAATAATAAAAAACTCCACGCGACGGTTATATTGGTGCTCCTCATCCGTACATTCTATACCTGGGGCACAATGATTAACTAATCTAGAAAAACCATAACCACGTGCGACTAATCGACTGGGGTCAATTCCTCCCGACACCAAAAATGCCACTGCGGCATCGGCACGACGCTGAGATAATGCCATATTGTACGCTTCTGATCCTCTTGAATCGGTATGTGCACTTAGCTCAATGCGAATGGATGGGTCACTATTTAAAAATGAAAGTATTTTACTTAACTCCAATGCGGCATCCGGTCGAATAGCGGATTCATCAAAGTCGAAATATATATTTCGCAATACCACCACTTCTTCCTTTTCTACTGGTTCCAGCAGAAGATCCATTTGGATCGTAGTAGTCGAGTCTATATTTCTGGTGTGAAAAGTTTTTCCAGAAAATGTTTTAAACCCGGTTTGAGCTGCAGTGATCACATAGTTCGCATCACGACGTAGATTAAAATGAAAATGTCCGTCAGTTTGTGCCTGTAAAATAGTTTCCTCGTTATCCGCGGAGGTTTCAATCAATGTGACCGACGCGCCAGCGACTGGTAGTCGTGATGTTGCATTTAGTACTTTTCCGCGTAAATCTATTTTGATTTCTCTGTTAATATTAAAGCGGTACAAATCATCTTGTCCTTGACCTCCTATGCGATTGGAAGTCATATGCCCGCTATGGTCTTG
>DASRQK010000106.1:0-7612 GCA_035645875.1 Sphingobacteriaceae bacterium
GCGGTATTTGATCGCTTCCAATCGCATTCTCTATAGTACACGAATTCAGATGTTTATAGTAGCTGCCGTGGTTTTCACACTTGTCGTAGCGGGAGGAATTACTTTTTGGAGCGTCAGTAATCAATTTCGGAAGCAGCAGGAACGTACCATTCTAAAGAATTCCTGGGATATTTCCAAGGCTTTTGAATCCCGATTGATTCAGCGTAATTCCACCATTGGTATGGACGACTATGTGGAATTTCAGGCGATTGCTGAAGCCAATGCATTGGACCTGAATTTATATGATGTGGATGGTCATTTAATGTATACCACCCAACCTCGCATCTATGATTTAGAATTGATATCTGATTACATCAATCCGCGTGCGCTGGATCATCTGCGCTACTATGGCCGGTCCCAGTATGTTCAGGCAGAGTCTATTGGTCAAATGAAATACGTTAGTGCCTATACCTCCATTCTAAATACAGCGTTTGAACCGATTGCATTCTTAAGCCTGCCTTATTACGCCAGTCAGGTGGAACTGGAAAGGAGCACAGGAGGTTTGCTGAATGCCTTGATTAATATTTATGCGCTTGTTATCTTAATATTGGGGCTATTCGCTGTGTTTGTAGCCAATAAGATTACCGCTCCTTTGTTATTGGTCCAGAAAAGTTTAGCCAAAACCAAAATAGGTAAACATAATGAGCCTATCTTTTGGAAGCGTGATGATGAAATGGGTCGATTGATCAAAGAGTATAATTTGATGATAGCCGAACTGGAAGAAAGTGCGGAACGAATAGTACAATCGGAGCGAGAATCTGCTTGGAAGGAAATGGCTCGGCAGGTCGCCCATGAGATCCGCAATCCACTTACGCCATTAAAGCTCGGCATGCAGCAGTTGGAACGGTCATGGTTGGACAAAGATCCCGATTTTGAGACACGTTTCAAGCGTTTCATCGGATCATTTATCGAGCAGATCGATGGCTTAACCCGAATTGCGACTGAGTTTTCGGATTTCGCGCGGATGCCGGATTCCGAGTTTTCGGATCTGGACTTGTCCGAGATCCTTCGTCATTCAGTGGCGGTTTTTAACAATTATACAAATGTTAATATTGAACTGCAGTTTGCGGAAAATTTGACATCGACCCATGTCCGGGGTAACAAGGACCAATTGATGAGTACCTTTAATAATCTCATAAAAAATGCGATAGAAGCGACGACCAATCTCCGTCGTTGTCAGATCCGAATATTGGTTACTGGAAACGAACAGTTGCTTCGAATTTCCATACAAGATAATGGGGAAGGCATTGCTCCCGATGTTAGAAAGAAGCTGTTTGAGCCGAATTTTACTACCAAAAGTTCTGGAACAGGATTGGGATTGGCATTTGTGAAGCGCGCAGTGGAAAATATGGGCGGGGAAATTAGTTATAAAACAACCGTAGGTAAGGGGTCGACATTTTTAATCATTCTTCCTCGCGTAAGGGATACAGAAGAAGACTAAGAACCCAATAGTTGAATGGTGAAATCTTCGATCAGTTTAATATGATGCTACTGTGTCCAAGCGTCGAGTTTTCCGTATAAAGCACTACGGTATAGGTCCCTTTTTTAAAGCCTTGGTTATCGATCCACTCCATAGTATAGGACTCGCCTTGGTTGGTAAACATTATGGAATGCCTTTCTGTGTATTGCATAGGGTTTCCATTCAGTTCAAAGATTTGATTTTCTGTTGTTTTTAGATTTCCATTTGGATCAATCACACGAGTGAATAAATCAATTTCACCTTGCTCCACCAAAGGGTTGTCAGCTAAATTGAATACAATGTTAAAATGGTCAACTCTGCGCGCCCGATTCTCTACCTCAGTTCGCCCTCCACTGCGCACGCGAACCCCGGAAATGTTTATATTCGATAATTTTAATACAGCCGCTGTTTTGATTTGCTCGCTGAGGTTCAGGTTTTCGGCTTCAAGGCTACTCACTCTTTCCTGATTACTGGAGATTTCTTGGATCAAAGTCTCATTTTCATTTTGCAAACGAGCATTTTGTCGGGCCAATGCCGATAGACTTTCCCGATATTGAAACACTTCTTCTCTGAGGTGATCAATTTCTTGCTGCGCTTCGATCAAATCAGCCTGCGTTAAATTTTGTTGTTCCAGTGTCGCTCGAAGATCCGCAATGATTAGGCGCACGCTATCTTCTGAAATACTCAAGGCTTGGCTCAATTCAGCGTTTTCACTACTCAAGCGGTTTAATTCACCCTCGATCCGATCAACCTCATCTTGGAGGTAAATGCGCTCGGAGTTCATGCTAAATGCACGCTCTTCAGAAGTCTTATATTTTGTATAGAAATATACATTCGTCGCCAGAAGGGTGACTATGGCCAGAATAAACAAATATATTTTCGTCGTATCTCTCTTGACGGGTTCTTCCTGTATATCCTCCTCTACGTTGTCCAAATTGGAATTTGTGTATGTATAATCTATTTTTTTAGCGTTTTGCATTAAAATATCAATAAACTAAAATTATTCATTGTTAACATACAAAAACTGTTCCAGTTGTATTAGTCTATAAATCAATATTTTGTTGCTGTTGAGCAACGATTTTATTCAAAATAATTCAACGGTTTATATCCGCCGGCTTTGAGGTATTCTTCCTTTTTCATGACATGGAGGTCTGATCCGACCATTTCACTGATTAAAGCATGGAGATCATAAGCAGGTTTCCATCCCAATTTAGTGTTGGCTTTCGTGGCATCACCAATCAAGATATCCACTTCTGTTGGGCGAAAATAGGCAGGGTCTACCCGAACAATGGTTTGTCCAGGCTTTAAATGTTGGTCAGATAATTTTAACTCGGCTAATTTTTCTGCATCCACATCCACGATAACGCCTCTTTCCGCTTCATCACGCCCACTGAACTCGATTTCCACACCGATTTCTAAGAAAGCTAAGCGTACAAAATCCCTGACCGTGGTCGTTATTCCGGTCGCGATCACAAAGTCTTCTGGCTTTTCTTGTTGGAGCATGAGCCACATGGCTTTCACATAATCCTTTGCATGACCCCAATCGCGTTGAGCGGATAGGTTACCCAAGTATAAGGTCGACTGCAAGCCCAGCGCAATTCTGGCTGCCGCTCGTGTAATCTTCCGGGTAACAAAGGTTTCCCCCCGCACCGGACTTTCGTGATTGAACAGAATTCCATTACACGCATACAAACCATAGGCTTCGCGATAATTGACCGTCATCCAATAGGCATATAATTTGGCCACAGCATATGGGCTTCGGGGATAGAAAGGTGTTTTCTCATTTTGAGGCACTTCTTGGACCAATCCATAGAGCTCCGAGGTAGCAGCCTGATAAAACCGACAACTGTTTTGTAATCCTAATAATCGGATGGCTTCCAAAATGCGAAGACAGCCTAATCCATCGGCGTTTCCAGTGTATTCTGGTGTTTCAAAACTCACCTTCACATGACTTTGTGCCGCTAAGTTATAAATCTCGTCAGGTTGAACTTCTTGAATGAGGCGGATCAAATTCGTCGAGTCGGTGAGGTCTCCATGATGCAGGGTGAATTTTCGATGAGGATCATGAGGATCTTGGTAGAGGTGATCTATTCGGTCTGTATTGAATAGCGAACTCCTTCGTTTTAACCCATGAACAATGTATCCTTTCTTAAGTAGAAACTCAGCAAGATAGGCGCCATCTTGTCCTGTGATACCTGTGATTAATGCTTTTTTTTGACTATTATTCATCTGATTTCTGTACTCTTTCTATGAAATGCTTTCCTCCTTTAAGACGGATTTAATGAGGTATTGTCCGTAACCACTTTTCAGCAAGGGATCTGCTAGCTTTTTCAATTGTGCCTCATCAATATATTTCATGCGATACGCCACCTCTTCTATGCAGCCTATCTTTAAGCCCTGTCGTTCCTCAATGACTTGTACAAAAAGTCCGGCCTGCATCAAAGAAGAAAACGTGCCGGTATCCAGCCAAGCCATGCCTCGGCTAAAAACGCTCACTTTTAATTGTCCTTGTTCCAAATAGGCATTGTTTACATCTGTAATTTCAAATTCGCCGCGTGCCGATGGTTGTATGTTTTTGGCAATTTCTACGACTGAATTATTATAAAAATACAGTCCGGGTACTGCATAATTTGATTTCGGATGATTCGGTTTCTCTTCTATCGACAAAACTTGATGATGCGCATCAAAGCTCACCACGCCGTAGCGTTCTGGATCCCGTACTGGATAAGCGAAAATCATGCCCCCAGCCGGGTCGGTGTTTTGTTGTAAAAGTTCAGATAGGCCATCTCCATAAAAGATGTTGTCCCCTAAGATGAGGGTAACTGAGTCGTTTCCTATAAATTTTTCGCCGATTACAAAAGCCTGCGCCAAACCATTGGGTTCAGCTTGTTCAGCATATGAAAATTCACAACCCAATTGACTACCGTCGCCTAATAATTTTTGAAAATTCGGCAGATCATGTGGGGTGGAAATGATCAGAATTTCTCGAATACCCGCTAACATGAGTGTGGATAGCGGATAATATATCATCGGCTTATCATAGACAGGCATGAGTTGTTTGCTCATGGCCAAGGTCAAGGGATGTAGTCTCGTGCCCGATCCTCCGGCCAATATGATTCCTTTCACAGTGCTTTTCTCCCGTAAATTTTAATACTTAATGAAGTTGAAGATCAGCCTGCCCGTTCTGCCGTCCAATGGAACATGCATCACCATTCTCAGCTGTTCGTCATCCGCATAAGCCAAATCCAATCGGTAACCGGTAACCACATTTCGCGGGTTATCACCGGGATAGATTTTTTTAAACTGAAATTGGGGCTCACCGGCACCTCTTCCTGGATTGTAAATCGACCATTGAATGTTACGGACAGCGCCTGGCGCACATAAACGACCTTCTGAGGTGAAAGTGATATTCCCTTTTCCATTCAGCGGAAGATTCCAAACACTCTCTACGAAACACTCGGGTGGGGCTTCGTCAAACAATGATTTGACCACATATTCCGCTGGGAAGTTCTCCTTATCAATACTGGTCAAATACCATTGTCCTCGAACGCCATTTTTCCATGCTGATGCTGTGGGTGAATTATTGACATTACCCTGTTGAGTGGTGCAGCCAGTGAGGACAAAAAGCCCAATACCAACCATCATCATTAAAAGTCGTGTTGTTCTCAAAGTTAACGCTCCAATATTCATAAAATGTGTATTATTATTAATATGATTCATGCCTTTTGTTCGGTAAAGATAAAGAAATGTCGGAGTAATCCGGCTATTGCCCAAAATATTATGATATTTGCAGTTGTTTTGCAAGAAGCAGACCAAATTTTGAAATGGAACAAAATTTAAAGAAACCAAAAAATAAATGGCGATGGCTCAAGTTATTCTTGAAAATTCTAGTCACCTCTGCTGCCCTTTACTGGGTCTTTACTAAAGTTGATTTTGTCCAGCTAAGTGAGGCATTAGCCACTGCAAATTATCTTTATTTGTTTTTTGCCTTGGTCGCCTATCTTTGTTCCCAAATCATCGCCTCCTCCAGACTCTACGGGTATTTTCAGGCGATTAATTTACCGGTTGGTGAAGTCTATAACTTCAAACTCTATTTACTCGGGTTGTTCTATAACCTATTTCTGCCGGGAGGTATTGGAGGAGATGGATACAAGTTTTATTTTCTCAGGAAAAAGTTTGGTGTCAGCGGTAAGCCCTTGTTTTCCGCCATTTTATTTGATCGAATCAGTGGGCTTTGGGCGTTAGCGTTGATTACTTCCGCATTGGTCATATTTATTCCTCAATTGGAAATTCCCAATTGGATACCTGTGGCGGTGGTCGTCTTGGGCACCATCGTTTATTATTTGGTTTTAAGGCGGTTTTTTCGCGTATTTATAAATGGTTTTGTCCTCAGCCATTTTAAAGCCATCGGTGCATGGTCCTTTCAAATCCTGACCGTCATCATGTTGTTATATGGTTTAGGATTTGACGGGAAATTTTCACCTTACCTTTTTTCGTTTTTGCTTTCCACATTGGTAGCCATTATACCGATTTCTTTAGGAGGACTGGGCTTGCGTGAAATCGCGAATGTGGGTGGGGCGACATATTTTAATCTGGATACGCATGTGGCATTATTGCTCAGCCTTTTTTTCTACATGACTGCTGCTTTGGTCGCATTGAGTGGTGTATACTTTTTGTTCCGACCCCAGGCGCTTGGGGAGCGTCGCTTGCCAAAAGCAGATGATGTGGAACAGATTTTGGAGGATACCCACGATGATATCAAATAGTTATTCGTATAATTGTTCTAAGAAATATTAAATCGTATGAAATATATAGGTGTAATTATTAGCGTGATAGCCGCTCTGGCACTGATTGCCTTTGCTTCAGTTTTAGGAGAGGCCTACAAGTTTAAATATAAATCCAGTCACACCATCAATGTCACTGGAAATGCGAAGATGGATTTTGAGTCTGATATTGTGAAATGGACAGCGAGTTATAGTCGTAAATCCATGGATATGAGCGCGGCGTCTGAACAATTAAGCAACGACCGCAGGTTGGTGCGCGAATTTCTCGAAGGACAAGGTATCGCACCGTCTGAAATTGTTTTTAATGCGGTCAATATTTATCGGGAATTCTCTTATGGGTCGGATAATTATGGCAATAGCCGGCAAACGTTTACAGGGTATAACCTTTCCCAATCTGTGAGTGTGGAATCACGAGATTTGGACAAAGTGGACAACGCATCCAGAGAAATTTCTGCATTGATTTCGCAGGGAATCGAGCTTTCCTCTCACTCCCCAAATTACTATTATTCTAAACTGGAAGATCTGAAGCTCGAATTGATTTCTCAAGCCTCAGCCAATGCCACGCAGCGTGCTGAAAATATTGCAGATGAGGCAGGAGCGTCGCTGGGCTCTTTGATTAAAGCTGATCTGGGTATTTTTCAGATTACGGGGCAAAATGATAACGAGGATTATTCCTATGGGGGTGTTTTTAACACGACTTCCCGAAATAAAACAGCAAATATCACCGTTAGGGCGAGCTATCTGAGCAAGTAATGAAGAAGACAATCGCTTATGTGTTGACACCGGTATTTTACTTGGTGTTCGCCTTACTGCTGTTGATTTTCCACCCGATACAATGGGTGAGTTTAAAACTCGGTGGTTATGGCCCACATAAAAAATCGGTGGATGTCCTAAACTTTTTTCTAACAGCAAGTTATTATCTTTTGGGGAATTCAGTCACTTGGATCAATAAATATTCGCTTCCAATCGATCGTCCCATTATTTTTGTAGCCAATCACCAGAGTATGTTTGACATTCCTCCGCTGATCTATTACTTGCGTAAGCATCACGCCAAATTTATTTCTAAAATTGAGTTGACCCGTGGCATTCCAAGTATTTCTTTTAATCTTCTACATGGGGGCGGGGCCAATATAGACCGCCAGGATTCGAAGCAATCTATTGCTGAAATTTTGAAACTGGCAAAGAACATGAAAAAAAACAAATGGTCCGTCGTCATTTTTCCGGAAGGGACCCGCGCGCGCGAGGGCATAATGAAGTCCTTTCATGTGGGCGGAATAGCTACGATTTTAAAAAAGGTACCTGATGCTTTGATCGTGCCGATAGCGATTAA
>DASRQK010000107.1:0-7509 GCA_035645875.1 Sphingobacteriaceae bacterium
TAACGCCCAGACTCTTCCACTCCGTAGATGGAATCACTAAAGGTCATGTCGTAGGCAGACATGGTTTTAGCGATCGTTCCCGAAGCAGCTCCCGCATTGAAGAAATTTCGAGCAACCTCCTGTCCCGCTCCGATCTCGGCGAAAGTTCCGTAAATATCCTCAGCAAGGTTAATTTTTAATGCTTTTCTCTTGGTTTCGTAAATTTCCCTGGCCATGCGGCAAAGATATCAAAAATTGGCAAAACAGCTATTGCTCCAAGACAGCCTTCATCATGGAGTCGATTTTTTCATCCAGCTGCCGACTCCATTCGTCAAAATCAGCCGCTTCCTCCAGGCGTCCCTTCACGCTACAATAAAACTTGATTTTCGGCTCTGTTCCAGAGGGTCGAATGGACAAAACATCCCCTTCCACGGTCTCAAATTGTAAGACATTGGAACGAGGCAAATCGATTTCACTCACCCGATCATTGGCCAATTCACGACTTTCTCCACTGAGGAAATCATTGATCCGGGCGACGGCGACATCCCCCAAATCGTACACTGGGCCACTGCGAAGTTTTGCCATCATGGCCTCAATTTCATCAGCGCCGCTTTTACCCTTTTTGGTCAATGACACCAGGCGCTCTTTGTAGAAACCATGCCGCAGATACAAGCCCAACAAGGCGTCTTGGAGGCTTCTGCCCTGACTTTTATGCCAGGCCGCCATTTCTGCGATAAAGGCACAGGAAATGACTGCATCCTTGTCTCGAACCAGGTCCCCAATCAAATAACCGTAACTTTCTTCTCCGCCCACGACAAAACGAGCCTGTCCTTCTTGGGCCGTCATTAATTCTCCTATATATTTAAAGCCGGTCAATACCTCCCAGCAGGAGACCCCATAGCTGGCCGCAATATCGGAAATCAATCTAGTGGTGACTATGGTCGTTACCACATAATCATCGGGTCTTAGCAAATGTTTCTCCGACATGGAGGACAGCACATAATCGACCAAAAGGCTCCCGATCTGATTCCCATTTAATAACGTGTATCCTCCTGTAGCTGTCCGTATAGCCAGGCCGACCCGATCAGCGTCGGGATCGGTGGCCATGACCAGCTCTGCATCCACTTTTCGTGCCTCCTCCAGCGCCAAAGTCATGGCCTCAGCTTCCTCTGGATTAGGATAAACTACAGTCGGAAAAGTGCCATCGGGGCGCGCTTGGGAATCCACCACATACACCTCCTCAAAACCCCAACGTTTTAGCAATTCAGGCACCAAAGTGATTCCCGTTCCGTGAATGGAAGAATAAACCATCCTGAGGTCTTTTTCCTGCCGAACCACTTCAGGCCGAATAGCCTGTTTCAAAACTGCCTTAAAGTAGGCCTCATCCAGTTCGGAGCCCAAGCCCAAAATTTCGCCACCCGCCGCATGCGCAGCCGAGCCTGAAAAGGTTTTCACCATAGCCGGGTCCGAAATGGCCTGAACCTCAGCGATCACACCTCGATCGTGCGGCGCGACCAATTGTCCTCCATCTTTCCAATACGCTTTATACCCATTATACTCCTTGGGATTATGAGAAGCGGTAATCATCACGCCGCTGTGGCATCCCAAATGCCGAATGGCAAATGAAAGCTGTGGCGTAGGGCGTAATTCTTCAAAGCGATACACCGTAAACCCATTGCCCGCAAAAACAGAAGCGATCAGCTCCGAAAACTCCACCGACTGATTCCTGCTGTCAAAGGCGATCGCTACTTTAATCTGCTCATTCGGATAGGTCTTCAGTAGATAGTTGCTCAATCCCTGAGTCGCCCGACCCACGGTATAGGTATTCATGCGATTCGTACCTACGCCCAAAATCCCGCGCAAACCTCCCGTACCGAACTCCAAATCCTTATAAAAAGCATCGGTAAGCTCGGTAAGCTGCTCTTCCAAAATCATGTTTTCCACCTCGGCGATCGTCTCACGATCGAAAGGTTGCGCGAGCCATTCCCGTATGCGTTCCTTCAATGAAGGAGGCAAATCTAAACGTTCCAGGGCCTTCCCTGCATCCATCGTCTCCATATTTACTACTTATACTTATTTCTTGGACTTCAAATTGTCAATAATCGATTTCAGCAAGGCACGCGTCTGAGGCGTCCACCACTGATTCAAAATCGCTTCAATATCTTCCTCTTGGTCCGCATCGAAAACCTGGATCAATGACTTTCTCAGATTCTTTTTGGATTGACGCCAAGAGACCGTATCCAACTGCATATACTTTCTCAATTGCCTTTCTGCGGTTGAGATCAATTGATCCTTAGGGGCCAATTCATCCACCACGCCCATGCTGAGTGCTTCCTCTGGACGCAGTAACCGGCCTTCCAGCAGGTTGCGATAAGCCTGTCCCTGCCCAATCCAAAAACTATACAAATGAAAAATGGACTGGGGTACGACGATGCCTACCGGAAGCTCATTCAACCCAATCACAAACTCGCCCTCAGCCATCACCCGATAATCCGCACATAGGGCCAATACACATCCCCCTGCCGGGCTATGACCATTGATGGCGGCAAGCACGGGCTTACCGACGGCAATGAATGTTCGGGCCAAACCAATAAAGTTCACCCAAAGTGCTCGAATCTCGTGCTCATCGTATTCATAGAGCGCAATGAGGTCCAGTCCAGCACTGAAAAAACCATCCTTGCCCTGCAGCAGAATACCCCGAACACTGGGATCTTCATCCAGCTGCTGAAGCAGGGTGTCGAGTTCCTGAATCATGGGAGCATGCAGGGCATTGGAGCGCCCCCGGTTCAACCGAACATGAGCCACTTGGTCTTCGATGACTACATCTAAATAATCCATCATTCTCTTTTACTTAGCTTTTTCGTCTTTTCTCGTCATTGGGGAGCTGGCGTACAAATTTAATGCCCCAATTCGGCCTGTAAGTTAACAAAAAAAGTATATTTGTACCTATGAATGTACTGATATTGGGATCAGGCGGGCGGGAATCAGCCTTTGCTTGGAAGATAAGTCAAAGCCCTAAACTGGCGAAATTATACATTGCTCCCGGAAATGCCGGCACGTCCGAATTTGGGACCAATGTGGACATAAAGGCGACAGATTTTGACGCTGTGGTCGACTTTTCGCTAAAAAATGCGATAAATCTGGTTCTAGTAGGTCCCGAAGAACCCTTAGTTCTGGGTCTGCACGATTACTTTTTGGCGCATCCCCAAGCGAAGCACATTCCGGTCATTGGTCCGCAGAAAGAAGGTGCCAAACTGGAAGGAAGCAAGGATTTTTCAAAGCGATTCATGTTAAAACACGGCATTCCTACGGCAGCCTACCAGTCTTTTGATGCGAGCAGCCTGGAAAAGGGATTGGCGTATTTGGACCAACAAAGAGCGCCGATCGTACTCAAAGCGGACGGACTGGCCGCCGGGAAAGGTGTATTAATTTGTGAAAGCATTGCAGAGGCGAAAGAAGAATTGAAGGCCATGATAGCCGACGCCAAATTTGGGGCGGCCAGTAGTACGGTAGTGATCGAAGAATTTTTGAGCGGCATCGAATTGTCCGTATTTGTATTGACCGATGGAGAAAACTATAAACTTCTCCCTTCTGCCAAAGACTATAAACGAATTGGAGAAGGAGATACCGGTTTGAATACGGGCGGTATGGGCTCGGTATCTCCGGCGCCTTTTGCGGATGCTGTTTTTCTTCAAAAAGTAGAAGAGCGCATTGTAAAGCCCACGATTGAAGGCCTCAAAAAAGATGGAATTCCATACAAAGGTTTTATTTTCATCGGCCTGATGAGTGTGGCCGGGGAGCCCTTCGTTATCGAATACAATGTCCGAATGGGTGATCCCGAAACGCAGAGTGTTCTTCCACGCATTCAGGGGGATTTACTTGATTTATTGGTGGGCGTGGGGGAAGGAAATCTGCAGAAACGGTCTTTTGCGGTTTCTGATCAGACCGCAGTGACCGTGGTCATTGTGTCGGGAGGCTATCCGGGAGCTTACGAATCCGGAAAACCCATCGCTAACCTGAACAGTGTTCGAGACTCGCAGGTCTTTCATGCCGGCACACGCACATCCGGAGAAGAGGTGCTCACGGCAGGCGGCCGTGTTTTAGCCGTCACCTCCGTTCAAGACACCCTATTCAACGCACTTCAACAAGCCACTGCGGATGCAGGGCGTATCTATTTTGACCGAAAATATTTCAGACGGGACATTGGTTTTGATTTGATCGAATATGTTTAAAAAAAGCACACTAAAAATCTCAGACAAGACGATCATCCGCAGGGCATGCGGAATCGTATGGGTAATAACTTTATTCGGGTGGGGGACATTGTCGGCCCAATCCATTGATCCTAATCAAGCCCGTCCGATTATTCAAGATGGCCAGGCACAGATCGTGGAGGCCTTTAACACGCCGGAGCAGTGGATACGTCATGATTTATGGGTGGAAACGGAGTTCGACACGGATGGAGATGGAAAACTGGATCGCATGCATGTATCGGTCACGCGTCCCTATCAAACGGAAAGCGGAGACTTGCAATTGCCGATTATTTACGAGACCAGTCCGTATTATGCGGGCACAGCAGGTTTAGGCCCAGGCATTATGTGGAATGTGAAACACGAGTTAGGGGAGCCTGCTCCGGAACCTCGTGTGCACCCGGAAGTCACCAGAAGGGGAGAGCGCCCCATTATCTCCAACTCACACATCCATGAGTGGGTACGTAGAGGTTTTATTGTCGTGCATTCTTCATCGCCCGGCACGGGATTGTCCCAAGGGGCTCCGACCGTGGGTGGACCCAATGAATCTTTGGGGCCAAAAGCGGTGATCGAATGGTTGGTGGGGAAAGACAATGGCTACACCAGCCCGGATGGCACAGAGAAAGTTCATGCTTTTTGGTCCAATGGCCGAGTCGGGATGACGGGAACGTCCTATAATGGAACCCTTCCCCTGGCGGCGGCCACCACGGGAGTTGAGGCCCTAAAAGTGATCATTCCCATTGCGCCCAATACTTCTTCTTATCATTATTATCGGTCGAATGGATTGGTCCGTAGTCCAGGAGGTTACTTGGGTGAAGACATTGATGTGCTTTATGATTTTATACACAGTGGCGATGAGGCTAAACGCGCTTATAATAATCGTACCGTCCGAGATACCGAAATGGCCCAGGGAATTGACCGGTTGACGGGGGATTTAAACGATTTTTGGGATGGGCGAGATTACCTAAACCAAATGGGAAATATGAAAGCGGCCCTGCTCATGGCACACGGGTTCAATGATTGGAACGTGATGCCAGAACATAGTTACCGTATTTATATGGCCGCTAAGGAAATGGGATTGCCTGCGCATATTTACTACCACCAAGGCGGGCATGGTGGTCCACCTCCCATAGACATGATGAATCGTTGGTTCACGCAGTACCTTTTCGAGGTAGACAACAAAGTAGAAGAAGGGCCGAAAGCCTGGATCGTTCGTGAGGGTGATCCGAACGACCAGCCCACCGCATACTCGGATTATCCGCATCCGGACGCAAGTGATGTGAAATTTTATTTGCGTGCCGGTGCTCCTCAATATGGCGGGCTGGATCTGACACCTCTTGCTTCTTCCTCAGGGGCCATCACAGAAACGTTGGTAGACAACGTGTCTTTTTCCGGATCAGCTTTGGCCCAAGCCGAAGAGACCAATCACCGCTTATTGTATCTTTTGCCCGAACTGACTGCGCCTTTGCACATTTCGGGTTTACCAAAAATCACCGTTCGATTGGCGAGCAGCAAGCCGGCAGCGAATCTTTCCGTCTGGTTAGTATCACTTCCTTGGCGAGAAGGAGGGCGTAATGTGCGGATCACGGATAATATCATTACGCGCGGATGGGCGGATCCGCAAAATCATACGTCCTTATGGGAAAGCGAACCATTGGTCCCCGGCACCTTTTACGATGTGACTTTCGACCTCCAACCGGATGATCAAATCATTCCTGCAGGTCAGCAAATTGCGCTGATGATTTTCTCCAGTGATCGAGAATTCACCCTCTGGCCAAAGCCAGGAACCGAACTGACGGTAGATTTAGAAGGCACCACATTGACCCTGCCTGTCGTGGGAGGTCAAGCCGCAGTAGAACAGGCTTTAGGAAATAAATAGACGGGAAAAACAAGGTATGGGAAAAGATAATGGGAAAGGATAAATTAAGAAAGTTTGCCGAAATCGACACCTTTTCTAATGTCTATCAATTAGAAGAAGGTGAAATTTTAAAAGGACAATGGGCCAAAAAGCATTTTGGAAATGAGCATCCCATTGTGCTGGAACTGGCTTGTGGAAAAGGCGAATATTCGGTCAATATGGCGCGACACTTTCCCGACCGCAACTTTATTGGGGTTGATTTTAAAGGGAATCGAATTTGGAGGGGTGCGAAAACAGCACTGGAAGAAGAGATTCCCAATGTGGCCTTTTTGCGGATTCGAATCGAGGACATTTTAGCCTACTTTTCAGCCGGGGAGGTTTCCGAAATCTGGATCACTTTTCCCGACCCTCAGCCCCAGAAGAGTCGCATTAAAAAACGCTTGACCAATCCGGCTTTTTTAGAGAAATATAGGCAAATATTGACCCCTGATGGGATCATGCACCTGAAAACGGATAATGATGGCTTGTACGCGTACACCGTGGAAACTTTGATGGATCAATCCCTGAATATTCAGCTGAAAACTCCGGATTTGTATCAGTCCGAATGGGTGGATGCGGTGCTTTCCATCAAAACTTATTACGAACAGCAATATTTGGCGCAGAATAAAAACATCAATTACCTGCGTTGGTCGTTTTGACTATTTCCTGTCTTATCTGTATCTTTACTTATTCGGGCAGCTGGAAAATTGGTGTGATAAATGGATAAGCGGTGATCAAACAGGAAGTTATTGATAAAATCATGGATGCAGCCCGCATAGAAGATGTGGTGGGCGAATTCGTGGACCTCAAAAAAAGAGGCGCCTCTTTGATCGGTCTATGTCCTTTTCATAATGAAAAAACACCATCCTTTAATGTTTCGGTATCCAAGGGAATATTCAAGTGTTTTGGTTGTGGGGTAGGCGGTGATTCCGTTCGCTTCGTGATGGAGCACGAGAAATACAGCTACCCCGAGGCCCTGCGTTTTTTGGCCCAGAAATACCATATCGAAGTCGAAGAGACTGAACTAAACGATGAACAAGCGAAGGCCAAAGACCATCGGGAGAGCCTGATGATCGTTACCAATTGGGCCGGTGAGTTTTTCACCAAACAACTCTGGGAAACGGATGAGGGTCGTACAGTAGGATTGAATTACTTTTTAGAACGCGGATACCGAGAGGACATCATTAAGAAATTCGGCTTAGGCTATGCGCCAGAAGCCTGGACGGCACTCGCCGATGCAGCCAAAAGTAAAGGCTATCGGGAAGAATACTTGGTGGAGACCGGCCTCATCGTAGCTCGAGAAGATGGACGCCAATACGACCGATTCAGAGCGCGGGTGCTGTTTCCGATCCATAATTTGACCGGGCGTATCCTGGGTTTCGGTGG
>DASRQK010000108.1:0-6481 GCA_035645875.1 Sphingobacteriaceae bacterium
TGCGTCGATCGTTTCCTTACCACTGGAAATAATTTTATCGACAATAGTTGCTTTTACGACACGTGAGTTGCCGATCTGATTTTCAATTCTGACAATGTGAACACCAAACTGTGAATGCACGACAATTACATCTCCGGTTCTCGCGTCAAAAACGGCATTCTCAAATTCAGGAACCATGGCTCCGCGAGGGAAGGTTCCCAACGCTCCCCCATTCACCTTACTTCCTTCATCCACGCTATATTGAATGGCTAAACCGGCCATACTCTCTCCATTTCGGATCAATGTTCGGATCGAATCGGCTTTCGCTTGCGCTTGATCCAAGCCACCTTCCATTAATGGATCCAATAAGATGTGGCTCGCTTTGACCGAATCCGGACTCATGCGAGAATCCACTACTTTAGCGATCTGATACCGATCATTACTTAAGACTGGCCCCACAACGGTGCCGGCCGAAGCACTAAACAACAAGGAATCCAAACTTGGATTCAATGCGCCCTGACGGAAATAGATGAAGGGATACATCTGGTCCGAGTTCACCGCAGCGAACAAAGAGTCAGCCGTGCTTTCTGACAATTGCGCAGCCAAACCTTCGATCTGTTCGCGCACACGTGCAGAGTCCTGAGCCACTGGGCTCGCGTCAAACTCAACGAATTGAAGTGAGCGCGTTTCCTCTTCACTCACAAAAAGCTTGCGGTTATTATCGTAATAATTTTTATAATCCGCATCCGTTAACGTAATCTCATCATCCGGGATGCTAGAATAGTCCAGCAACACATAATTAAAATTGGCGACTTTATTACGTTGAACATATTCGTCTTGCGCTTCCAAAGACGTAACATACACACTATTATTGACCAGGTTATTATACTTTGCACTTAATTGGTCCGTGACCACATTTTCCAACAAAGCATTCCATTGAACACTGGCTTCATGATTCGGACCCAATGTGCCCACCTGACTGATGAACATATTGAGTTGGGCTGGATCAAATTGACCGGTTTGTGGATTGGAAAAAGCCTGAATGATCTGCATGGAAGGATTGGGACCACTGACCAATTCATTTAATTCGGCTCTACCAACAGATAAACCGATTTTATCAATTTCCGCATGGAGCAACTCACGATTCAAGTATTGCGTCCAAACTTGCTCCACCGCCCAAGTTCTCATTTGGGGGTTTAACTCCCCACCCATTTGCTGGCGATACATCTCAGTGGTTTGATCCACCTGAAAAGCAAACTCGTTGTAATCAATAGTTTGGCCATTAATATTACCAACTTGATTCTGATTCCTTGCCCAAAAAGGTGTGCCGTAACTAATCACATCACCCAGCAAAAAAGCGACTATCGCGAAACCGATACAAAAGACGATAACTACTCCCGCCCGGTTACGCAAAAAATTCATTAATCCCATATCCGTATTTACACTGTTTATTTAGTTGCATTGATCGCATTTCTCTGACCTGCTACGACACGCGTACACAAGGTCAATCCAAAATGAGGCGCAAGATACAACTTTTATAAAAAAAAATAGAAAATAATTAAACTATTGGCCCGGAACCCGATTTTCATCCAGATACATCACGCCGGTGGTATTCTCAATTTCTATGTTTTTAAATTCGCCATCTGAAAAGAAAGACGAACCTTGGAAGGTATTGCGACCATCTTTGGAGTAGCCTGCAATAGGCATTTGGTTATAGAAGGTATTGGCCGCCTCATCGTGTATCAGCTCTTCGGTCTTAATCTGAACGCCATCTGCCCGAGTAATCACCACATTATTCCTAAATTCAACCAGTTGGGCCAATTCCTTCCTCACTGCATAATCCGCCGTGATATTTTGAATTTCACGACCGTTTTCATCGTAAAAATAGATGGTAATTCCTTTTTGGAACTCGTAATAAGGCTCCTCAACCGCATTGTAATTGCGCATTTCCGGGGACTCAATCCGAGCTTTCACCCTGGCTGAATCGCTGAAAATAATCGTCACACCTACGGATATATCCACAGGCTCCTCAGCTTGAATCGAGGCAATGCGATCCACTTCGGCCAAGTCTGACTCGCAGGAGTACAGCACGCCCAACATCATCAATAAGCCGAAGATTCTCCTATACATTATTTAATCGTATTGCGCCCTTCTAAACCAAGTATCGTTCAGCGTAAATCCTAAACTAAAATTCACAAAACGATCACGAACCAATTGGTTACTTGTGGTACCACGTTGACCTAACTCAGCTGAGAAGTTCACTTTGTTGAAAGAGAAGCCAAACATCGAAGGCAGGGGCAAACCCAGACCCACGGTTATGGCCATCTCATTTATATCTTCATTGTTTAATTGGATGTACGTCTTGTTATAGCGGAATCCCAGTCTATAATCGACCACACCCAAGTAGCGTACGGACGTAGGGTCGGGCGTGATTTGTCCTCCTACAGCTACGCCGTAGCTGTCTTGCAGACCTTGATCCACATTACCGTGCCGGAAATCTGACCACTGATCGTAAGAAAAATCTGCGCCGATCATCCAGCGATTGGTATGATTCAGGGTAAAACCTGCCCTGTGCCGCATAGGCATTGCAATGACCTCGTCTTGTCCTTCAAAGAAGGCAATGGTATCGATGGGCAAGTTCTCGGTTCCGTCACTAACGCTTGAAGGCGTTCGAACCGACAGTAAATCGGTGCGAGAATTAAGGTCGCTGCCGATACTTCCATTATATCCGATCACCAAAGCAACTCGGTCATTCAAGGCTTTGAAATACTGGGCACCATAACCGAAAGAAAATCCATTGATGTAATTTTCACGGTCTTCACGTCCATTTAGCGCCCCAATCTGATTCGGGTACTCCACTGCACGCACTTGTGTCAAGGCACCGAAAATATAGTTGGCATTGACCCCCACACTGAAATGCTCGTTTAGACGTACGCCATAACCCAAATAAGCAGCATTGGTCCCACCTTCTCCCGCATACACTTTGTTCAGCGAGACGGTATCAATTCGATCAGCCACTGCGTAATTATAGCCCACATCCGAAAAAGGTCTTAAACCAACGCTAAGGCCGCCCGCTTTTCCAAGTGGAAAGGCGAATTGAATATGGCTCAATGCAAAGTTATAGGCATTTTCAGATCTGCTTGCATTGCTCAATTCAGACAAATTTCCTAAAACACCGACATCGATGGTGGTGAATTGTATGGCGGAGTAAGAAGCTGGGTTCTCTGCGTTAATATTGCTATACATACCGATGTGTCGCACTCCGGACGCAATTCCTCCCATAGCCCTGGTTTGGGGGAGCTGAGATCCTCGTAACTCACCGAGGCCAAAACGCGAATAGGGCGAGCTGGTGCTGGCTTTCTGAGCAGAAGCCTGATAAACAGGGACAATAATCGCAGAAAGAACGAGACAGAATGCCCCAGAATACCGCGCTAACGCGGAAATATTACAATCAAAAAATGGTATCTTCATGTATTAATCAATCAAATGGAACCCGGTGCAAAGCTATCTATTTTTTAGGCTTTAACTGAGTAGTTTTTGTTAAAAAAGGTTAAAGAACTATTACTCAATAAGTTGATTAAATAATTTGATGTAAAAAAATACTGAGCACCAGGATCAAATAACAGGATTCATAAAACCACCTTTTCTGTCCATAATTAAAGTAAAATGCTGAATAAATAGTCACAGAGGGCACCAGAGCTAGCAGATCTGCAGTGTTTCGGTCAGGATCGACCACAATGCCCAATAAGGAGACCAAAAACAGCACCAATAACAATTGAATGATTTTCCGAATTAAAACCACCCTTTTAAAGATGTGCTTACGCAAGCTGTCCAGAGTGAGGATTAGAATCAAGACTACGGGAATACCGATCAAGTAATCTTTATAATCCGTAGATATAGGGGGTATCGTCCAATTTAGATAGGGATGCCATACCAACCAAAATTGATCTGCCTGATTCTGCCAAAAATACAGCACCCATAATAAAAAATAGACAGTGATAAAACCCAATATAGGAGCGACCCATTCCCGCCATTGAAAAGGGCGAAAAAGCAGCAGAGCTGCCCACAGGACAAGCATATTTCCTAAAAAGGGAAAATATATCAAGCTTCCTAAGGTGACAATCATCCCGAGGTCGAATAAAGGTACTACTGCACGTTCATGGGCATGAACACCGATCAATTTATCGAGCATCCAAATGACCATAAAATTACAAATCAGGCCGGGGGTTAGAACCAAAAAAGACGGTAGTAAACTGGCATAGGTGACATACAGGAGGGCAACTAAAAAATTAGGCCTACCCGTAAAGTAGTATTTATTCATGACCTTGTTCAGGTACAATGCCTGTATCACCGTCAATCCCAAGGTCAACAATACATGGAGCGTGGGAGAAATTTGAATGGTGTCTAAGCCCAGGGGTATGAGCAGATTAACCTCAGCCAGTCGTATTTCGGAAGTTTCCGGCGGCCGCGACAATAAAACGGCACAAAACATGAGCCCCAGCACACTGAGGTATACAATATTAATGGGGCTATATTTCCGAAATTGATGAATGATCATGCACGCTATTTTTTATAGCGTTCTTCGATAGCTCGGGCACTCTCTTCCACTTTTTTTCCCAACTCCATTTTAAAGGACACCAGCTTCTCAGAAAGCTCGGGCGATGAGACCGCAATAATTTGAGCAGCTAATATACCGGCGTTTTTAGCGGCATTCAATGCGACCGTAGCCACAGGGATGCCATTAGGCATTTGCAAAATGGAAAGAACCGAGTCCCAACCATCGATCGAATTACTGGATTTGACCGGCACACCGATTACCGGAATAGGGGTAATTGAGGCGACCATACCGGGAAGATGTGCGGCCCCTCCCGCCCCAGCAATGATCACTTTAAGGCCTCGCTCAGACGCCGTTTTAGCATATCCGTACATGCGGTCGGGCGTGCGATGAGCCGACACGATCGCTACTTCGATCGCTATTCCAAATTCTTTTAAAATATCGATCGCATCCTTCATCACGGGTAGGTCCGATTGACTTCCCATAATGATTCCAACCTGTGGTTTTCCTGATTCTGCCATGCTGATATGCTGTCTGTTTTATAATTGCTGAATGATTATTGTAGGGCGATCACTGTTAAGTAGTTACCTTAAGCATATTTTGAACCTCACGGGCTTTGCTTATGGCTTGCTCCCGATCCTCGTGAATGACCGTAATATGTCCCATTTTACGAAATGGTTTGGTGTATTTTTTACCATATAAATGTACAAATACGCCTTCCAGCTTCAACACTTCCTCCATGCCCTCATATTGTGCCAAGCCTTCGTGACCTTCTTCTCCTAACAAATTGATCATCACCGCATGACTCCGCACCGAAGTATCGCCCGGAGGCAAATTAAAGATAGCCCGAAGGTGTTGAGCAAACTGCGAAGTTACATTCCCCTCTATGGAATGGTGCCCACTATTATGCGGTCGGGGCGCAAGCTCATTAACCAGCAGTTCCCCGTTTTTGGTCAAAAACATTTCCACCGCTAAAATGCCTACGATCTGCAGATCTTCCGCGATTTTCTTGGCCAATTCCTCAGCGCGTTGCTGGAGTTGAAAGGGCAATGTAGAAGGTGAAATCAAAAACTCAACCAAATTCACCTCCGGATTGAACTCCATTTCTACACAGGGAAAGGTCGCAAGTTGTCCCCGCTCGTTTCGAGAAACCAATACCCCGATCTCTTTCTCGAAATCGACCCATTGCTCGACCAAACTCGGCGCATCAAAGGCGGTCTGCAGGTCCTCTTTATGGACGATTTTCTTCACGCCCCGACCATCATAGCCGTCTCTTCGTAGTTTTTGTATAAAAGGCAGCGGGAGATCAGCCGCCATCAGCTCATCCTGGGAAGAAAACAATTGGAAAGGAGCTGTAGGGATATCGTTTTGCTTAAAGAACTGCTTCTGTAACCCCTTATCTTGAATGAGGCGAATGATTCGCGATTGTGGATAAACCAGAACGCCCTCTTCTTCCAGCTTTTCGAGCGCATCCACATTGACTTTTTCGATCTCAATGGTGATCATGTCCGTGTTTTTACCGAACTCGTAAACGGTGTCAAAATCACCCAAAGATCCCGTCTCGAATTGTAAGCACAGGTCTTTACAGGGCGCATTAGCATCGGGGTCTAGAATAGCAATGTCCACATTGTAGTTAATGGCCTCCTGGATTAACATTCGACCCAACTGTCCACCACCTAAAATGCCTAATTTAAAATCACCATAAAACGCTATTGCCATAAATCGCTACAATTTACTGCCAAACTTAGAGAATTTTTCTTTTAATTGGAATTTAAAGATGCGTTTTGCCCTGGATTTTTAAGTTCCACGCACCACTTCGGCACAAAATAAAGCCGTCGAAATCGCGACATTTAGGGATTCTGCCTCGCTCAATCGGGGAATGGTAACCCCCTGGCTGATATATGAACGGTGGCTTTCCGAAATTCCATGTCCCTCATTGCCCAATAA
>DASRQK010000109.1:0-5243 GCA_035645875.1 Sphingobacteriaceae bacterium
TGTAAAAATTTGCTGCGTGGTGTGAAAGGAAAAAAATCCTCTACCATCGTGATTGTCGCAGAGGGCGATGCAAACGGAGGTGCGTATGAGGTGGCCAAAAAGGTGCAAGATCGGATTCCACTTTACGATACGAAAGTCACGATTTTGGGTCATATGCAACGTGGCGGGTCACCCAGTAGTTTTGATCGGGTTTTGGCCACGCGATTAGGTTATGCCGCTTGTAATTTGTTGCTGGATGGACATAATCGAATGGTAGTAGGACTTCGTGCTAACCAAATTAAAAGTACCGATCTGGAGGATTCACTCAATCACCATGCTTTTAAGTTAAGCGACGACCTTTTAGAAATCGCGACGGTCATGGCAATTTGATATTTTTTCAGTATATTTATAGGTGGTACTTTATACTAATTAACGTTTTAATACATTGATAGCGATAGTTTATAGTGGTTCAAGGTTTGCAGATTGGAGGTTGGCAAGCAAAGGAAAAGTGATTTCTGGATTCAAAACCATGGGGATCAATCCGAATCTGCATGATGAGCGTCATATTTTTCAATCACTCAATAAAAGTAATAGCCTGATTAATCATGCGGAAGAAATACGCCGAATATATTTTTTCGGTGCAGGGTCATCTTCACAAGATCGTAAAGACAAAATCAATCGGGTATTTAGCAATTTTTTTAAGAATGCGAAAGTTTTTGTAGACCTGGATATCACTGCTTCAGCCCGTGCTACTCTTGGTGATTATAAAGGGCTCATAGGCATCATTGGAAGTGGTTCGAACGCGGGTTACTATAATGGGAAAAAGGTGCTCAATGAAAATTACGGCCTCGGCTATATTTTAGCTGACGAAGGTTCTTCAAACTGGATTGGACGGACGCTTTTGAAAACTTTTCTGACCGAGATTATGCCTGTTGATTTGCAAGACCATTTTGTAGAAAAGCACCCTTTGGACAGAAAACAAATTATGGAAAAGGTGTATAATAATCCTAATCCTACGTTATTTCTCACCTCGTTTACTGATTTTATAGAAGCGTACCAATCGCATCCGTTTATCGAAGAAATTTTAAAGGATGGCTTTCGATTATTTTTCCAGACCTATATGGTGCCTCTGAGCGAGAAATATCCTGGCCTACCTTTAAATTTTACAGGGAGTGTAGCTGCTGTGCATGAAAAGCTTCTCCGAGATGTAGCGGCTGAACATCAGTTGGAAATTGACCAGGTGATCAATGAACCCATACATAATTTATTAAATTATTATATAAAGAAAACTTAAAATACAATAAAATAGAAGAGATGAAAATTGGAATTAACGGATTTGGCAGAATTGGAAGATTAGCTTTTCGCGTTGCATCACAACGAGCGGATATAGAAATTGTAGGTATTAATGATCTGGTAGATGCTGATTACTTAGCTTATATGCTAAAATACGACTCCACTCACGGCCGATTTGACGGTGAAGTGAGGGTGGAAGATGGAAACCTGATCGTCAATGATAAAACCATCCGCGTCACCGCAGAAAAAGATCCAGAAAATCTTAAATGGGATGAAGTGGGTGCTGAGGTCATTTTAGAGGCTACAGGTCTGTTTTTAACGCGCGAAGCCGCGGAAAAGCATATAAAGGCTGGTGCAAAAAAAGTCGTTTTATCCGCACCGGCTAAAAGTGATGACATTCCGACCTTTGTGATGGGTGTCAATCATGATAAACTTCGTCCAGATCAAAACATTGTTTCAAACGCGTCATGTACTACCAACTGTTTGGCGCCTTTGGCTAAGGTTCTAAACGAAAATTTTGGAATAATCGAGGGCTTGATGAGTACGATCCACGCAGTTACCGCAACCCAAAAGACCGTAGATGGGCCTTCTAAAAAAGACTGGCGTGGCGGACGGGGAGCGTACCAAAACATCATCCCTTCAACTACCGGAGCAGCCAGAGCAGTTGGATTGGTGCTGCCCGAATTAAAAGGCAAACTAACGGGCATGTCATTCCGTGTACCCGTACCGAATGTTTCTGTGGTAGACATGACCGTAAGGCTTGAAAAACCCACCAGTTATGATGAAGTGAAGGCCGCATTTAAATCTGCTTCGGAAGAAGGAATGATGCAAGGAGTGGTCGGATACACCGAAGATGCAGTCGTCTCGGAGGATTTTCGCACCGATCCCCGGACTTGTATTTTTGATGCCAATGCGGGAATTGCACTCAATGATCATTTCATCAAGGTCGTCGCGTGGTACGATAATGAGTGGGGTTATTCGACTAAACTCATTGACTTGACTCAATTGGTTGGAAAGACAATTTAATCCTTTTATACATTGAATGATGCCACATCATGTTAGATGGTGTGGCTTTTTTTAAATTATATCACAGCATGAGAACCGTAGCAGAATTACCCCATCCAGATTTTAAAATTACCATATTCTCCATGAATCAGAAGTTCATTATCAAATTCGAACAGGGAACCCTCGAGCAAACATATAAAATTGCTGAGCAAGACGTAAACGATGGTGTGAATGGAATTTTCAATATGATTGATGATGATTTTTCACGGGTGGTGAAAGAGAGTTTTGATCAGATGAGAAAGGGCTTCATAGAAACTTACAACAGAAACGAGTAAGCGAAGCATATTTACATAAAAGCTTTAATTAAAGCTAGGGTATATGCACAGTATCAATTTATTAATCAAAGTATAATGAAGAATCGAAATAATATTCTGCTGCATAACTGCTTATTCATCCTATTACATTACCAATGTAATCAAATACTTTAATAAAACTTATTAAGTGTCTGAAACAGAATTTATAAAAAATCATTACAAAATTTTATTCTGTCATATAATTCGCCAAATATGAGGAATGCCACATCAAATTCTGCAGGATAATCGAAAAATTACTCTTCGTGGCACAAGACTTTGTCTATGTTGAATGAAAGCAAACTCATTTCGCTGAAAGTGGTTCAAGTATTTTTCATTTAAGAGGTTCTCTCCTATCACAGACAGAGAAAATCTGTCCCGCATAAATTGATACCTAAGCGTAGAATTGATAAAAAATTGATGCGTAGATAGTCTACCGGTATGATCTGAATAGTACCATTCGAATTCGGTAGTAATCGTCCAGTCCTTTTCCGGCTTAATATAAATATCTACAAAACTTTCATACCCCAGAATGTAATCATTAGGTATCTGCTTATCTATCGCAATTGAACGCCTCCTCTTGGCTCCTATATGATAATTGAATATTCCGGAAAAAGCAGATCGGAGTTCTAATTCAAACTGGTGAGATGAATTTAAATACGCCGTCAAGCTGTTGGAATTGAGTTGCGTATACGTTCGCGATCGATTCCACAAAAATTTAAATTTAACATTGGAGGAAATTGGCTCGTGATAGTAATCCACGCCACTCTGAAAACTCATCATGAATGGATCGTTTACCCAAATTCTTTCAGACCAATTGAATGAAGGATTAAGATGAATTTTTGAGGTTAGCGTTTTATGAAAATAAGCGAGATACCCCATAGAATGTATAAATATTCCTCTATCCCAGTTATTATAAAGATGATTCATTACCCATGTAGACATCTCAGAGTTACCTGCTTCTTGTACGCCGCGCATTGCACTCCTATAAGTGCTCCGTGTATAAACGGGAATAAATTCACTAGCTTGATGATGAACGTGAGAATGTGTGTATCCCAAACTGATCTTATGATCACTTTTAAAACTCCAGCCTATGGATAAGCCCGGACTGAACCTAATCCGTCTATCGGGATGATATCCACTTAAATATTGTATGCTTCGCCCTTTTCCCTGAAGTTCAAGCCTACCTATATTTTTTTGATAAATTGCTTGGCTAAGCCATTTTACAGTCTGAAAGCGGCTGGTCCAATGCACATATTCTTGATCATACGGAGCCCAAGAAGAATCAGGACTTAAGGAAGGCAAACTAAATTCATCCTGAATATGCAGGAGACCTGCTTCAAAAGTCCAACTTTCTGATGGACTTTTACGATTTATAAATTTTAGACTTGTCCCCTGTTGATGAAAGCGATGATTACGCTGAATGGCAACACTGTCCCGCAAGAACGCTTCTTGGAGGCTTCCAATGGTCAATTGACCATCCCATATGAAAGCAGATCTTGATGTCCACCGTTTAATGTATTTAAAAGATTGTTCCAAGCTTGAGGGTACATTTTCTTCAGACACATCAAATACTTGGGCATTCATATTACCCAAAATATTATTGTCTTGACGGGCAGCATGTACTTTTGATAACGATGTAAAGGAAGCACTTAGCCCCCATTCACCTGCTACTTCCACTTGAGCGAGCCCCTCCCGATTCTTCCCGAAATGGCTCAGGCGCTCATTTCGCTCATACGCGATCGTGGGTTCCCAACTCATTTCATGAATTCGTTCGGAAAGTTCCGTCCGCTTTAGGTTAAAAAAAGAAATGGTCTTTAATTTCCAGTTTGGACTAAGCTGAAGTATGTTATTTAATGAAATGGTTTCTCCGTGTTGAAAAAGTGTCCTTAGTCCTCTTTTATCCTGGTAAATGGCCTCCGGAGGTTCAATTTCAGGAAGTGCATGCAAATAATTAGACAAAAGTGAGTTTTCCGATTCTGCTTCCATCAATAAATCTGCCCAGGAAGAGGTCAACCTCCCTGTATTATTTAAATCCACTAATAGGAAATATTTATTATGCCTTCCAAAGTTCATGGCCTCAGCCTTTAAATCATAAGATGTACTTTTTTGTGGCCCTAATCCAGCCATTATATTCCCGAACCATACATGTTGATAAGCTTCACTCAGCGTTATATTCAATGCAATTTTATCGCTCTTTTCAAGGTCCTTCAGGATGGCCTTATCAGCATAGTTTTTTAACACCTGTACTTCAGCTATTGGAAAAGCAGGTAAGGTTTTCGTAATAATGGGATATGCTTTATTAAAAAAGTCATCTCCTTCCACCATGATTTTTTCGATTTTTTGATTTCCAATTCGCACTGTCCCGTCCTCATCTACGTCAAATCCGGGCAATCGCTTAAATAAATCCCCAATTACCTGTTCTTCTCCGGTTCTATAAGAAGCCGCGTCAAAGATCAGTGTATCTCCTACATGCCTGAACGGAGGCTTTGCATATACCATTACTTCCTCCATTCGAAAGGTTTGCTCCCTCATAAAAACCGCTTCTACTAAGCCAGTACTACGTTCTTTGGTCGTCACCTCTCGCATCTCTTGCGAAAATCCCAATGCCGTAAA
>DASRQK010000110.1:0-3899 GCA_035645875.1 Sphingobacteriaceae bacterium
ATCGGGAATCCGAAAGTGTCATATAATTCAAACGCAAAATCACCACTCACCAATTTCTCGGCCGACGCCGTTTGGACATATGCTTCAAAACGCTGCACTCCGGTTACCAAGGTACGTAAAAAGGATTGTTCCTCCTCTAAAACTACTTTTTGAACAAAGGATTCTTGGGCGATCAACTCATCGAATACGCCCTCGAATTGACGAGCCAATACCGGAACCAATTCATGTAAAAAAGGTTCTTTAAAACCTAAAAAAGTATAAGCATAACGTACCGCACGACGTAAAATTCGGCGGACCACGTATCCCGCTTTATTATTGGATGGCAACTGTCCATCGGCTATTGTGAAACAAATCGCACGAATATGATCGGACATGACACGCATGGCGATATCTGTCTGCTCGTTCGCTCCATAGCTAATACCGCATCGATCCGAAATATATTGGATCAATGGCTGAAACAAATCGGTATCGTAGTTTGACGTTTTCTGTTGAATCACACGGACCAAGCGCTCCAAGCCCATTCCGGTATCTACGTGCTTGGCTGGAAGTGGCCGCAGGGAACCATCATGTTGCCGATTGAATTGCATAAATACCAGATTCCATATCTCGATGACCTGTGGATGATCCGCATTGACCAGGGATTTACCGTCCAACACGGTCCGTTCTTCGTCACCACGCATATCCACATGGATTTCGGAACAAGGACCACAGGGCCCGATATCACCCATCTCCCAGAAATTGTCCTTCTTATTCCCCATCAAAATGCGATCTTCGGGAACATGTGTCTTCCAAAAATCGTAAGCCTCTTGGTCCATAGGCAGACCATCCCCTTCATCGCCCTCAAAGACGGTGATATACATGCGATCCTGATCGATTTTATAGACTTCGGTTAACAATTCCCAAGCCCAAGCAATGGCGTCCTTCTTAAAATAATCTCCAAAACTCCAATTTCCGAGCATCTCAAAAAGCGTGTGGTGATAGGTATCAATACCCACTTCTTCCAGATCATTGTGTTTTCCTGAAACTCTCAGGCAACGCTGCGTATCGGCGATCCGTGGAAATTTGATGGCGGCCTCACCCAAGAACAAATCTTTAAATTGATTCATACCCGCATTGGTAAACATCAGCGTAGGATCATTTTTGATCACTACCGGTGCCGAAGGCACGATTTGATGATTCTTATTCCTGAAAAAATTCAGGTATGCTTCACGGATTTCTCTACTCGTCATGGAATACTAAATGTCAAAATGTTAGGATCGCAAAGTTAATCATTTACCCACCCAAATGGAAATTTTATAAATCCATTGAAAAACAAGTAAAAGTATCGTAATTTAGCCGATTATGAAAATGAAAAGAATTCTCGGTAGCCTGCTGCTGTTTTGCTTATTGGTTCCTACTCATGAACTGCAGGCTCAGACCTTTGCGCCTGATAAAAATTATCGCACGTGGTCCATAGGCGTGCACGGTGGCGCGCTCAGTCAAGCCAACCTTTTTGAATGGGGTAGAGAGTTTGAAGGTTTGCTGTATAATGTCGGATACGGAGCCTACGTAAAAAAGCAAATTCTTCCTGCTTTCGCAGTACAAGCGGAGTTTTTAGGTGGTAAAGTCGCTGGAAACATGGGCAGCAACCAGTTCGAGACTCAAATCACCATGTCCGGTTCGATTATGGCCCAATTCACACTGGCTAATATCAATTGGCGACATCGGGAAGGAATGATCAAACCCTACTTAAATCTCGGAATGGGAATGATGCGCTATCAACCCTGGACACATGTAGATGGCGTCGAGTACGATTATAGTGAAACCGATGGTATGTTTCTTCCTGTGGTTTTAGGTGGGAAAATCAAGTTATGGGACGGGGTAAATTTGGACCTGGGTTATCGCATGAATTTTGCGCGAAGCTATGGTTTTGATGGCGTGACCAGCGAAAAAAGAGATGCCTTTTCGTACACCCATGTGGGCTTGGAGTTTGCCTTGGGAGATCGAAACAAACCCTATCTGGCCCAGACCAACCCGGTAGCTGAACTGTACGACGAGCTTGTCGCCCGCTTGGAGGCTCAAAACAGCGGCTTAGCTACACAAAATGATTTCTTACAAGACAAAGCGGCGGAACTCACGGAGCAAAACGCGCGTATGCAAGCTCAGATTGAACGAATCTACGCCGATTTAGCAGATGATGATAAAGATGGTGTTCCTAACCGTTACGATAAATGCCCTGACACTCCTGAAGGCGTACGGGTGGATGGTTCAGGTTGTCCTTTGCCGAACGCACCGGCACCAGTGATCCAACAAATCTATGTCACGGAAGAGGATCGCAAGGTGGTGGATGAAGCCATACAAAACTTGGAATTCGAATTAGGGAAGGCGACAATACATCCCAGTTCATTCCCCAGTCTGAATAAAGTGGCCATTTTATTGATCGAAAAGAATTTCAGTTTGAAATTAGCAGGACATACCGACAATACGGGATCCATGGAATTGAACTTGCGCTTATCGAAGGAACGGGCAGAGGCGGTAAAGGCCTATTTAGTCAGTAAGGGCGCCAATGCTTCTCGAATCGAAGCTACAGGATATGGCCCCACTCAACCGATCGCCAGTAATGCGACCGAAGAGGGACGGCAACAAAACCGTAGGGTGGAATTTACACTTTTTTAATGTGATAATAAAACACCTATAAATAGGGAAAATCGTATATTTCATAATTAAAATTACAAATCAGATGAAAATGAAAAAGTCAGTTTGGATGATGTGCGCAGGATTGATCACGGCTGCCATGATGCAGGTATCTTGCGGAGGGACTAGTGAAAATGCTGAAATCAATCAATTGAAGGATGAAACCATCGCGGTTCATGACGAGATCATGCCCCAGATCAGTTCTTTTGATCGTAAGGCCATTAAAATCGATTCTGTTTTATTAAATTTGGACAGTCTGCATGAGGCGAACGAATCTTTGGACACGGCGACCTTGCGTAGCGAATTGGTCCAATTAAAATCCAAATTGGAAGGGGCAACCGACCAAATGATGCAATGGATGATGGAATTTGATAGTGAGCACCCCGACAAAACGGAGGAAGAAATCAAAGCTTATTATCAGTCTGAATTGGAGAAAGTCAAACAGATGAAAGCACTTTTTGAAGAAGTAAATAAGGAAAGCGCAGAGAAACTGGCAAATTTCTAAGCGTCCAACGATATGTTCAATCAATTTTTTAAAAAGGTTCTCTTTTTTGGAGGACTGGTACTTCTTGTGGCTTCATGTGGAGGTCCGAATCAGGCAGACTCAGGAAAACGCGGTCAAGACAAGCTTCCAATTTTGGGAAATCGGGAGCCGGTTGAACGCATAATAGATGGGGAAACTGTCGTGGATACAGTATATCACCAAATACCGGAATTCGAATTTATCAATCAAGATAGCGTGCTCATTTCGAATGATTTCTTTGCCGGCAGTGTTTATATTGCGAATTTTTTCTTTACGCATTGTCCCAGTATCTGCCCGACCATGCAAAGAAACCTTTTAGCGGTTTATGAGGAATACTTAGGTGATGAGCGGGTCAAATTCTTATCCCATAGTATAGACTTCAAATACGACACGCCTGAGGTATTGAAAAACTATGCCGAACGCTTGGGTGTGGTGAGCGATCAATGGCAATTCGTGACGGGCAGCAAAGAGTACATCTACGGTCTGGCCGACTATTACATGGTGTACGCCAAAGAAGACAGTGACGTACCGGGCGGATACGATCATTCGGGTTATTTTCTGTTGGTCGATCAAAATCGACACATTCGGGGCGCCTATGACGGTACCTTAAAGGAACAAATCGAATTACTAAAGAAAGATCTAAAAATTCTGTTGGAGGAACTAAAATAATGCCCACTCGCTTCATGGGCTGGTCCAATATCCG
>DASRQK010000111.1:0-5064 GCA_035645875.1 Sphingobacteriaceae bacterium
AGGTCCTCAAAAAATATTAGTTTAAAATATTAATAACAGACAATATGAGAAAGATCTTAACTCCACTCGTCGGGATGATCGTTTTGGTGATGCTCTCATCATGCGAAAAAACGAACATCATTGAAAATTTTTATCCGAACCCCAATAAGTCCTTTATCTATACCATTTTTGAAAATCAATGGAATGATCATGGCTTCCAATTAAATCACACCATTAATTTACCCGAGCTGACGGATTATTACATCAAGCAAGGCGGCGTGAGTGTGGCGATTAGTTTTGATGATGAACAAACTTACGATCTCATACCGGCTACCTTTGATGGTGTCGCTTATTCGGCACGATATTCTTTGGGCAAAGTGTCTTTATACATCGAGGATCCGCTAATTGACGAAACTATTTTGGTTCCGATTCCAGAAAAATTAACGGTTAAAATCATCTTGTCAGAAACAGACTATATTGAGTGAGATAACGCATCGAAGCGTAAGATCCACGCAATAAATACTAAAAAGGCGCTCCTCGTATAGAAAAGCGCCTTTTTTATTTTAAACAGTTCGATCTTAACAGTTCGATTTTTTCTATTTCTCACTCATCTCATCAATAACTGCTTGACTCACACCTGTGAAGGAGAATCCGCCATCATGGAACAAGTTCTGCATCGTCACCTTTTTCGTCAAATCAGAAAACAGGGTAACGGTGTAATCAGCACACTCATCGGCTGTGGCATTGCCTAAGGGAGACATTTTATCGGCGTAGGTAATAAATCCGTCAAAACCTTTCACACCAGATCCCGCTGTAGTCAAGGTCGGGGATTGGCTGATGGTATTGATCCGAACATTTTTTCGTACGCCATACTGATATCCAAAATTTCTCGCGATACTCTCCAATAATGATTTAGCATCCGCCATGTCGTTATAATCCGGAAATACACGCTGAGCCGCGATATAAGTCAATGCAACCACAGACCCCCACTCATTGATCGCATCCTTTTTCAAAGCCGTCGCTAACACGCGATGCAGACTAATGGAGGAGATGTCGAATGCCTTATGCATAAAATCGTAGTTGTTTTCCGTATAATGAAGACCTTTACGGACATTGATGCTCATCCCGATGGAATGCAGGATGAAATCCACTCCACCACCAAAATGTTCCATCGCCTGGTCAAATAAGTTTTCAATATCTTCTTCTTTGGTAACATCAGCAGGGATCACCGGAGCATTATTACACTGTTCGGCCAACTGATTGATGGTTCCCATTCGTAATGCTACCGGAGCATTGGTCAACACAATCTCTGCGCCCTCTTCTACACAGCGCAATGCCGTTTTCCATGCGATAGACTTCTCGTCCAGCGCACCGAAAATAATTCCTTTCTTTCCTTTTAATAGGTTATGAGTCATAATTTTAATTTAATTAAGTACATAATCGCCTTACCGGCTATGACTGGATATTCGGTAAAGGTAAGACATTTGGACCAAAAACAGCACAACTTCTAAAAAGTGACCACTTATCTGGCCAAAAGTGACCGCGCATGATCCCATGCTGCCGCACTCGGATTCGCTCCACTGAGCATTTGCGCAATCTCCGCAATCCTTCCCTCCTCGTCTAATCGTTCCATTTCAGAGTACGTGCGCTGACCATGGTCCTTTTTATAAACCCGATAATGCATGCTTCCGCGAGAAGCAATCTGAGGGAGGTGACTGATCACCACCACCTGCATCCGTTCTCCCATTTTGGCCAACACATCACCGACACGCAGGGCCACCTCTCCAGAAATACCGGTATCGATCTCATCAAAAATGATAGTCGGCAAGGAGGAATGCTCCGCGACCAATGTTTTGATCGCTAACATCAATCGAGACAATTCCCCTCCTGAGGCTACTTTCCCTACGGGTTGAACACGTTGTCCCTTATTCGATGTGAACAGAAAGCGAATATGATCTCCCCCATCGCTCCGGTAATCATCAAAACTCACCGGGTCCAATTCAATTTCCAACCGCGCATCCGGCATTCCGACCACCCGTAATGTTTCAAGCACTTGACCACAAACCCAAGGAATAATTTCCCTTCGAGATTCATGCAACTGAGCTGCTAAAACCTTCAAATCCTTTTCAAGTTGAGCAGACTGGGTTTGCAGGCGCTGAATTAAAGCATCATCTTCCGAAGTCACTTGGATTTCTTTCCTCAATTCCTCGAAACGATCGATCAATTCATCCGGCGCGGTTAATCTATGTTTCTGCTGCAAGCTATAAATGGTTCCTAATCTTTCTTGAACCAAATTCAAGCGCTCCTCATCGATATTTACCGAATCAGCAATTTGTTCCAGATCAGCCGATAAATCCTTAATTTCGATCAAACAGGAATTCAGTCGAGCTTCATAATCTGATAAGCTGGGGAGGTATGAGGAAGTCTTTGACAACGTTTGCAACGCCTCCCTCAATAGGCTTTCAACATGTCCTTCTCGTTCTGATAATTCACCTACGGTTCCCAGCAAACCCAACTTAATCTCTTCGGCATTCTCCAGCCTGACCTGTTCCTCTTCCAAGGCAGAAGTCTCTTCAGGGCCTAAATTTAAGGCCTCCAATTCATCGTATAAAAACTGCTTATAATCGATTTCTGCCGCATTCTTTTCCGCACGCTCGATCTGCGCTTCCAACTCCCTTTTGGTTTGCTTAAAAGCGGAAAAGACCCGAGTAAAGTCTCGGCGAAGCGTCGCATTATTCGCTACACTATCCAGCACCAGAAGCTGAAAATCCGGCTGAGCTACTTGAAGCGTAGCATGCTGAGAATGTATATCGATCAGGTGCTCTCCAAAGGCTTTCAGAACTTGCAATGTCACCGGCGTATCGTTAATAAAGGCACGGGATTTCCCATCTGCACTAAATTCACGACGAATGAAGGTCTCCTGATCATAATCCAGATCATGACCCTGAAACAATTCCGATAAATCATGTTCAGAAACATCGAATACACCCTCAATGATGCATTTCTTTCCCGCATCGAATAATTGCTTGCTATCTGCACGTTGACCTAAGATGAGGGATAAAGCACCTAATATAATGGATTTACCAGCACCTGTTTCACCCGTAATGATATTCAATCCCGCTCCAAAAGAAATATCCAATGTGTCGATCAAGGCATAATTCTGAATATAAAGTCTTTTTAACATAGCTATCAAATCTCTTAAAATCCCTACCCCTATTTATCTCCCCCTCAGAGCCTGATACTTACTGTCATTTGACGGGTCAATTTCACTCAAAAAATGATAAGACTGTACACGTTCTTGCGGATTCAGCCCGCTTAATATCCCGACAAACTCATTGGCTTTCGCTGTAAAAAGTAATTGTCCCAACATCGCTCCCTGTGCCATCCGATCGATGGAGCTCAGCAAATCCATGGAGGCTACAATATTTTTTCTTCCCTGTGCTGGATTTTCAGCCAACAGATCCAAACCATGCCGACTGTACTCGTACTGAAATTTGCGCACCGATTCATATCGCCGATCTAATAGATTCGTAATTAACCAATAACGATTTGAGTTCCCATCCATAAAACGCCACCCGGAATAGGCCGTGTTCTGAGCATTGTTGACCACGCGCTGCGCTTGCGTAAAATAATTCGTCCCACCCTCCGGACTGAAGGTGTCTGCGTCCATACCAATAATTAAGTACGCATAATACGCCAACAAAGACGTCAGATTATTGGTAAATTGTTGATCCGAATAATCAATCATTTGACCCTCAGTATACGAGAAATTAAATTCGTCATCGGTCATATTCAATACTGGGCTATTATAATTCGTCTGATAAACCGGCCTCATGGACAAAATTTGAGCTTGTCCGCTAAATTCAGACAAACCGTCCCACTCACTAATGGTAATGACAAAATTGCAATCGATTCGCTCGTTGGGTGCGACAGGTAATCCCGTCCAAGAACGATTATTCAAAAAGTCGCTCATGATTTTTTGCAATACATCCAAGACGCGTTTATTTGTTTGAGGTAATTGAGGAGAAAGAATTTCTACCCTCGCATTTAATTCCTGCGCACTTAATCGGGTCGCTTGGAAGCCCATACAAAGAAATAGGACGGTAAAAAGCATCCCTGCGCTGAACTTTATTTTTTGTCCCGAACTTAAATTCAAACCCATCCCCAAATATAAAGAAAAATATTTTACTATATTTGAAACGTGACATCTTATATCAAAAAGCTGGAGTCGTATTTACCGTCCGGAACGGCCCCCACCATAGTGGAATGGATTATGCGTACTGGATGTGAATTTAGCATGGCTAAACCTCGAAAAACAAAATTAGGCGATTATCGGGCACCTTTTAAAAATAGAGGCCATCGGATTTCGGTCAATAAGGACCTGAATCCCTATGCCTTTCTGATAACCACGGTGCACGAATTTGCCCATCTTAAAACTTGGAATGAGCACAGGAACCTCGCGCGTCCACATGGCCAGGCTTGGAAGAAGAATTTCATTCAATTAATGCAGCCATTTTTAGCGGGGGAGGTTCTTCCGAATGAGGTGCGGCAGGCACTTGAAAAATATATGGCCAATCCGGCTGCGGCAAGTTGCACCGATTTAAATCTATTTCGCGTCCTTCAGCAGTACAACGACCCATCAGAAAACTCATCCACAACGACGGTGGAAAGCCTGCCAGATGGTGCGCGTTTTCTCTTTCAAAACGGAAGGGTTTTCCAAAAGATTCACAAGATTCGAAAACGATATCGCTGCGTGGAAGTGGCGTCACAGCGAATTTATCTTTTTAGTCCTGTCGCAGAAGTGTCACCATATCCAGAAAAATTAACTACTTTAGCAGGTCAATTATCATGTTAAATATGAAAAAATCACTTTTCTTTTTATTATTGGCTTCCGTAGCCACTGCTTTTTCCTGTTCAGACACCGAACCTGCGGTTCGTGAAATCGATGAAAAAGCCTTACAGGCAGTAGAAGCCGAAAGCTACATTGCCCACATCAAAACCCTCGCATCCGATGAGTTTATGGGAAGAAAACCATTTACCCAGGGGGACACCCTGTCGGTCGCCTATATTGAGGCTCAATTTAAA